>CAZFVT010000225.1:0-5795 GCA_964522355.1 uncultured Woeseiaceae bacterium
ACCTGGCGTTTCGGCGACTACAGCACGAGGCTGCCGGGCACGCGCGGCCGCATCGAATGGCAGGACGATCGCGTCGCCGCAGGAGCGACGTTCGTCAGTGACGCGGACCGGGTCACCGGCGGTTTCGAAATCAACTACGACATAGAGGCCGCCAGCGGCCTGTTCGCCACCACCGATGCCCGTATCGAATTCACCGAGCGCAGCCTGCGCGAGCAGGTCACCGGCATCGGACTCAATGCGGACCTGATTGCCGGCAGCGCTACCGTTGCAGGTCGCGTCCCGATCGGGCTTTCGACGGAAGACGACACGCCGTTTCGCGTCACCCTGCGCGACGTTGCGGCCCGCTACGAGGACGTCGTCGCCACCGGGATACAGGGCGAATTGCAGGTGATGAATACGACTGACGGTCCGCTGCTGGAGCGCGGCGACCTGGACGTTGCGCTGCTGGACATTGGCCTGCCGTTGACCGATGCAAGTTTTGAGTTCCGGCAGACGGACGCAGCCATCTTCGACGTGGACCGGATGGCGCTGTCGTTACTGGGTGGCCGCCTCGCCGCAGATCCTTTCACCTACAACGCCTCGGACGACGAGCTGGAAATGCAGCTCCGGGTTGAGTCGATTCAGCTGCCGTTCATGGCCGAGCTGGCAGGCTTTGAGTCATTGAAGGTAGAAGGCAGCCTGAGCGGCGTGGTTCCAGTGAGTATGAAGGCGGGAACGATCCGCATCGCGGGCGGCCAGCTTGATAATGAACCGCCGGGCGGCGTCATTCGATTTGACGGTGCCGCCGCGGAAGCGGCCGCCGGAGCCGCCAACCTCGGCATTGCGTCGCAGGCGCTGAGGAATTTTGAGTTTGACTCGTTGAGCTCGGCGGTGGAATACGATGAAAGCGGTGACCTGTTGCTTGGTATGCGAATCACCGGCGTAAACCCGGAGATGGATCCGAACCAGCCGGTCATCCTGAACCTGAACGTGGAGAACAACATTCCCGAGTTGCTGCGTAGCCTGCAGGCGATAAGGTCTATCGAGGAAGTACTCGAGCAGCGAACCGGGCAGTGACGCAATGGGAACGCGCACCTACTTGGGCTAAGCTGAACGCGAAAAGCTCGACCATTCACCCGGCGATCGAGGGATGACGACAACATGAACCGAATTCTGCAAGTTTCGATGCTCGCCGCCGTGCTGACGGCCTGCACGCCGACCGTCCGGGTTGAAGCTCCCAGAGACCCGATCGAGATCAACCTCAACGTACGCATACAGCACGAGATTCGTGTGCAGGTCGACAACGAGCTCGAGAGCCTGTTCGACGAAGAAAAGGACCTGTTCTGATGATCAGCGCCCAATCGCGACCATCGACATCCGCCGACCGAGGGGTCAAAGCCATGAACAGAATTCTGCCGCTTCTAATCGCCCTGGTATTGAGCTTTTCAAGCCAGCTCGCCTTTGCACTGGATATTGACGAGGCGAAAGCCCAGGGACTGGTGGGCGAAACCATGACGGGCTACATCGCGGCCGTGAAGGTTCCCGCGAGTGCCGAGGTCAGTGCGTTGATCGATGACGTAAATGCGCAGCGCAAGGCGCTGTTTGAACGCACCGCGCGGCGCACCAACACGACGCTGATCCAGGTCAGCCACCGATTCTATGAGCTTGCGGTTGAACGCACGGAACGCGGCCACTACTACCAGGACGCAAACGGACGCTGGGTCCGCAAATAAACATCGGCGCCTGACCGCAGCGCCGCTACGAGAACCCGGGGGGAGTATCGTATGCGAGGAATTACCCTAGGCGCGGCAGCGTTGCTGTGCATGTCCGTACTCGCCGTTGGCGCGAACGCCCAGGATGAACGGCCACGCATGATCCCGGCTCCGGACCGGGGCGCAGATGAGGGTGAGGGTCCCTTTGAACGCCTTATCATTCGCGGTGCGACCGTCATCGATGGCACCGGTGCACCGCCCCGCGGACCCATGGATATCGTCATTGAGGGCAATCGCATCGTCGACGTCGTTTCGGTCGGCTATCCCGGCCTCGACATCGACGCAGATCGAAGGCCGACGGATGCCACCCGGGAAATTGACGCGCACGGTGCGTACGTGATGCCCGGGATTGTCGATATGCATACGCATACCGGCGGCGCGACCAAGGCGCCGGAAGCCGAGTATGTCTACAAGCTCTGGCTGGGACATGGCATCACCACCATTCGCGGCGTACCGAGCAACAGCTTTGAATTCTCCGTTCGTGAAAAGGAACGCAGTGCCGCGAACGAGATCGTGGCGCCGCGAATTTATGTTTACCAGCGGATGGCGTCCGGCGAGGAGTATCAAGGCCGGCGAATTTTCTCACCCGACGAGGCTCGCCAGTGGGTGCGCTACGCCAAGCGCAAGGGCGCAGACGGCCTGAAGCTCAGCGCGCACATTCCGGCAATCATGGAAGCCCTGATCGACGAGGCGCACAAGAACGGTATGGGCACGACCGCCCATCTCGATCAGATGGGCATTGCCCAGATGAACGCCGTGGACGCCGCGCGGCTTGGATTGGACACGGTAACCCACTATTACGGCTTGTTCGAATCCATGTACGAAGAACACGACGTGCAGCCGTGGCCGGCGAACATGAACTACAACAACGAACAGCACCGTTTCGGCCAGGTCGCACACCAGTGGCCGCTGGTCGCCGGTCCGGGTTCGGAAAAGTGGAACGCGCTGCAGGAGGAGTTCCTGGCGCTCGGGACGACCCTGGACCCGACGTTCAGCATCTACTCGGCCGGCCGTGACGTCATGCGTGCGCGAAACGCGGACTGGCACGAGGAGTACACGCTGCCGACCCAGTGGGATTTCTTCACGCCGAATCGGGTCAGCCACGGCGCCTACTGGTTCTACTGGACGACGGCCGATGAAATTGCGTGGCGGAACTTCTACCGCGTCTGGATGCAGTTCGTTAACGAATACAAGAATCGCGGCGGCCGCGTGACCGTCGGCTCGGACTCGGGCTTCATCTACCAGCTCTACGGCTTCGGCACGATCCTCGAACTGGAGATGCTGCAGGAGGCGGGCTTCCATCCACTGGAAGTCATTCGATCCGCGACCTACATGGGAGCGCTCGAGCTGGCCGAAGCGAGCGGCGACGATATCGAGTTCGGTGTCGTGCGCCCGGGTCTGCTCGCCGACCTGGTGATCGTGGACGAAAACCCGCTGGAGAACTTCAAGGTCTTGTACGGCACCGGCGCGGTGAAGCTCAATGACGAGACCCGCGAGCCTGAACGGGTGGGTGGCGTTCGCTACACGATCAAGGACGGCATCGTCTACGACGCGGAGCAGCTGCGCGAAGACGTAAAGGCCATGGTTCGGCGTCAAAAGGAAGAGCGTGGCGAACGCGTCAAGTATTGAAACGACTCAGCATTCAGGCACCGGGAGTCGCCCCGATGGCTGCGCTGACGTTGACTAGCCAGCGAACGGCGCCAGGCGCCGCACTGATCCTGATCGGTCTGATGCTGACAAGCCTCGGCGTCGCCCAGGACGTTTCGGACGAGGCGTCGATTCGGGACGCGCGTAGCCGCTACAACGAGGCCATCCTTCGCCAGGACGTCGACGGCATCGTCAGCTTCTTCGATGAGGACTACCAGGTCACCACCAGCCTCGGTGAGTTGCTGCAGGGACGCGACGGGGAAGCGGCCGCGTGGCAGGGCCTGTTCGACAGCCGGCGCGAACTCAACTACGTGCGCCAAACGGAAACCGTCGAAGTCAGCCGCCGATATCCACTGGCGGCCGAAACCGGCGAATGGGTGGGTACCTGGATGACCGATGACGGTGCCGTGCGCACCGGTGGTCATTTCACCGCGATGTGGCGCAAGGTCGACGGCGTCTGGAAAGTTCGCTCAGAGCTATTCGTCGCCCTCTATTGCGAGGGGCTTAGCTGCCCCTGAAGGTTCGCCTGCCATCAGGCGCAGACAACGTCAGTCGGAATCCTGCGGTTCGTCGCCCGCAGGCGACCACGCCATCTGCAGCAAAGGATACGGCCGACCCTGGTGATCCAGTGGCGTTCGCCCGGTGATGCGAAAACCCAGGCGTTCGTAAAAACCAACCGCCTGCAGGTTTTGCTCATTCACCTCAACTCTTAGCCCGCGCGGAAAGCGCTCTCGCGCATGTTCGATAAGCGCCCGACCGACGCCGCTGCGTCGCGCATCCGCATCGACAAACAGCGCATCGATCATGTCACCACTCATGCCGATGAAAGCGAGCACTCGATCATCGTCGTCGCAGGCCAGGGTAAGGCCTGCATAGGGCAGGTACTGGTCCCGCACGAGGCCGGCAATCTCCACGAGATCCGCAGCCTCGACGAAGTCGTGCGTCGCAGTGACGGAACGCTGCCAGACACCGAAGGCCGCATCGACGTCGTCAGGTGTGGAGGCGCGAAGCCGCAAAACGATGCCCGCCGCGCGCCGGGGCGGTCAGACCTCCTGGTCGAAAAACAGGTTGAAGGTCACCGGAACGGCCGGGCTGATGCTCGGCAGGCCGGCGATCTCGCGAAGCGCTTCGACGCCGGCGGCGAGCCCGACCTGGCCGGCGTTGATGATGACCGGCTTGCGGCTGGATACGAGAACGCGGTTTTCGCTCAGGCGCGAAACCGTCAGGTCCAGGGTTACGGAAAGCTGGGTGCCGTGCAGCATCAGCTGTGACTCGAGCGACATATTGGAGGAATCGCCAACGGCCAGCGCCTCAACGGCTTCGACGTCAACGATGCCGACGAGCGTGGCTGTCGGGTACGTCTCGGTCTCAAACAGCATCGTACGCATCCGCTCGTCGCGAATCTCAATCGCGGTATCGACGGAATCGAGGTCGATCGTGACCGCAACGTTGCCGTTGCCGAGGATGTCGCCATCCACGATGCCGAAAGTATGTACTTCGGCGGCCGCGTTGGCCTTGGTGGTGACAAAGTTGATTCTTGACGCGTCGTAATCGAGCGCCCACTCAGCGCTGGCCGGCAGCGCGATGAGTAGCGCGAGTCCGGTGGTCGTCAGGGTGGCCATTCTGGCGATTGCTGTCCGCATGCGTCTGTCTCCGATCGGGTCCTTGAACGAGGCACCCTATTATAGAGGCACGCCGCGATCGCTGCAGCGCGGGAATGCGAAGCCGCCTGAATCCCCGTATCATTTTGAGCATACACGGGAGCGGACATCATGAAAGCCAAAGTCTTTTGCATCGGGTTTCACAAGACCGGGACGACCAGCCTCGAAAAGGCGCTCGAGGTTCTCGGCTACAAGGTCACGGGGCCCAACAACACGAAAGACCCGGATATCGCCGAGAAAGTGCATGCGCTAGCCGACGAGCTGGTCGCCCGCTATGACGCCTTCCAGGACAACCCCTGGCCCGTTCTGTATCGCGAGATGGACGAAAAGTACCCGGGCAGCAAATTCATCCTGACCATGCGCAGCCCGGAGTCCTGGATCTCCAGCCAGGTGCGCGACTTCGGCTTGCGGGAAACGCCCATGCGGCGCTGGATCTACGGCGACGATGCCGGCTGCCCGGAAGGCAACGAAGATATCTACGTCGCCCGCTATGAGCGGCACAATCGCGAAGTGCTGGAGCACTTCAAGGATCGCCCCGACGATCTTCTGATCCTTGACCTGCCGAAGGGCGATGGCTGGCCCGAGTTATGCGGCTTCCTGGGGGTCGACGTTCCCGACAAACCCTTCCCGCATGCCAACAAGGCCAGCGTCTCCCGGCGTATCAAGAACTGGGTGGATCACCTCGAGCAGCCGGTTGAAATATGGTGTTTTTCGGCGGGCTGCGACCGGTACGGGG
>CAZFVT010000226.1:0-5790 GCA_964522355.1 uncultured Woeseiaceae bacterium
TTCGAATTACCAAGCGCAACAGCCACATCACGATCAAAGTGGGCGACGGCAAATAGATTTAGGCCGATCTCTCTGGTTGAGAGAGCGGAAACGAAGAAGAGAAGGTTATGGGTCAAAAAGTACATCCAACCGGTATTCGTCTGGGCATCGTTAAGGACTGGACGTCAAAGTGGTACGCAGAATCCGAGGAGTTCCCCGGTTTCATCAAGCAGGACCACGATCTTCGCGTGTTCATCAAGAACAAGCTGAAGGACGCGTCTGTCAGCCGGATTCACATCGAGCGGCCCGCCAAGAAAGCCAACATTACGATTCACACGGCACGTCCCGGCATCGTAATTGGCAAGAAGGGCGAGGACATCGAGAAGCTGCGGGCGCAGGTAGCGCAGCTCCTGGGCATGGCCGTCGCTGACGTACGGATCAACATCTCCGAAGTCCGTAAGCCGGAGCTCGATGCGCAGCTGGTCGCCGAAGGCATTGCCCAGCAGCTCGAGCGTCGAGTGATGTTCCGTCGCGCGATGAAGCGTGCCGTCACCAACACGATGCGTGTGGGCGCGGAAGGGATCAAGGTCAAGGTCGGTGGTCGTTTGAACGGCGCCGAGATCGCTCGCTCCGAGTGGTACCGCGAAGGTCGCGTGCCGCTGCATACGCTCCGCGCCGACATTGATTACGGATTTGCTGAAGCCAAAACGACCTACGGAATCATTGGCGTAAAGGTCTGGATCTTCAAAGGCGAGATCTTCGACAAGCCGGAAGCGCCGCAGGTTGAAGCTCCCGAAGCGGCTGCTGCTGCGCGGTAAAGGACGACAACGATGTTACAGCCCAAAAGAACCAAGTTTCGCAAGCAGATGAAAGGCCGCAATCGCGGTCTGGCGCAGCGTGGTAGCGATGTGTCGTTCGGTGAGTTCGGACTGAAGGCTACCGAACGCGGTCGCCTGACGGCTCGCCAGATCGAGGCGGCTCGTCGTGCCATGACCCGCCACATCAAGCGCGGCGGAAAAATCTGGATTCGCGTCTTCCCGGACAAGCCCATTACCAAGAAGCCGCTGGAAGTCCGGCAGGGTAAGGGCAAGGGCAACGTTGAGTACTGGGTATGCCAGATTCAGCCGGGTCGAGTCCTTTATGAAATGGAAGGTGTTTCTGAAGAGATTGCACGCGAAGCGTTCCGTCTCGCAGCGGCCAAGCTGCCGTTCCCGACCACCTTCGTATCGCGGCAGGTGATGTGATGAAAGCGAGTGAACTGCGATCGAAGTCGATCAAGGATCTGGAAAACGAGCTGGTTGAGCTCCGTCGGGAGCAGTTCAACCTGCGTATGCAGGGAGCGACCGGCCAGCTGAACCAGAATCACGAGCATGGACGTGTGCGCAAAGATATCGCGCGCGTCAAAACGGTGATCGCCGAACTGGCGACCCAGGAAGGCAAGTCATGAGCGAAGAAGCAAAAGGCACCGAAGAGCGTAGCAAGCGCCGCGTCATCGGTCGGGTAGTCAGCAACAAGATGGATAAGACCGTATCCGTAGCGATCGAGCGTCGGCTGCAGCACCCGGTTGTTGGCAAGTACATCCGTCGCACAACTAAAGTGATGGCGCATGACGCCAACAACGAGTGCAATGAAGGTGATCGCGTCGCCATCAGCGAGTGCCGCCCGGTTTCGAAGAACAAGGCCTGGCAGGTAGTAGACATCGTTGAGCGCGCCGCCGGCTAGGGCGATAGCGTTTAAATTCAGGCGATTCGAAGTCGCAGTAACGAACAGATAATGATTGACGGAACGAAGTCATGATTCAGATGCAAACGGTTCTTGATGTAGCCGACAACTCGGGAGCACGCCGCATTCAGTGCATTAAGGTGCTGGGCGGTTCCAAGCGTCGCTACGCCGGCGTCGGGGACATCATCAAGGTCAGCGTCAAGGACGCTATACCACGCGGCAAGGTTAAGAAAGGCGAGGTTTACAACGCCGTCGTCGTGCGGACCCGCAAGGGCGTGCGCCGCAAGGACGGTTCCTTGATCCGCTTCGACGGCAATGCTGCGGTTCTGCTCAACGCCCGCCTGGAGCCGATCGGTACACGTATTTTCGGCCCCGTAACCCGCGAGCTGCGTACGAACCGGTTTATGAAGATTATCTCGCTGGCGCCGGAAGTGCTCTAGGCCGCCTCGCGAAGAAGAGACGACGAATGAAGAAGATCAGACAAGGCGACGAAGTGATCGTGACCACCGGTAAGGACCGGGGTCGACGTGGAACTGTGCTGCAGGTATTCAGCGACGACCGGGTACTTGTTGAAGGCATAAACATCGCCAAGAAGCATCAGAAGGGCAACCCGCAGGCAGGTGTTGAGGGCGGCATCATCGATAAAGCGATGCCCATCGATATCTCCAATGTGCAGGTGTTCAACCCGAAAGCCAAGAAGGGCGACCGCGTTGGCATTCGGGTGACGAAGGACGGCGCGAGGGAGCGCTACTTCAAGTCGACTGACGACGCCGTCGACATTTGAGTTAGAGACTGACTACGAAGCCCCGGCATCCGGCCCATCAAGGCGGAAGCCGGCGCACCACAGGAACAAGAGCAATGGCAAGGTTGCAGAAGCAGTACCAGGAAGAACTCCGCGGCAAGATCCAGGAGAAGCTCGGGCTGAAGAACCCGATGGAAGTCCCGCGGATATCGAAAATTACGCTGAATATGGGCGTAGGCGAGGCCGTGGCCGACAAGAAGGTGCTCGAGAACGCCGTCGACGACCTGGCGAAGATCTCCGGTCAGAAGCCGCTCCGCACCGTTGCGCGCAAGTCCGTTGCCAGCTTCAAGATTCGTGACGGTTACCCGATTGGCGCCAAAGTCACCCTGCGTCGCGAGCGTATGTACGAGTTTCTGGATCGCCTCGTGAGCATCGCCATTCCGCGAATCCGGGATTTCCGCGGGCTCAACGCGAAGTCTTTCGACAAGCAGGGCAATTACAGCATGGGCGTCAGCGAGCAGATCATCTTTCCTGAGATCAACTATGACCAGGTGGATGCAGTTCGCGGACTCGACATCACGATTACGACGACGGCCCGAACCGCTGAAGAAGGTCGGGTTTTGCTCGAGGCATTCAACTTTCCGTTCCGCAAATAAGGCGGACCGAGAAACAAGCGGCCGAACGGCGGTCGCAATACTGGAAAACACAAGGTACAGACCGACATGGCCAAAAAGTCAATGCTCCAGCGCGAACTCAAGCGAGAGAAGCTGATCAAGCAGTACGCCGCCAAGCGCGCGAAGCTGAAGGCGATCGTTCGCGACGTGAATACGCCGGACGAAGAGCGCCTGGCAGCACAGGCGAAGCTGAACGCGCTGCCGCGTGATTCGAGCCCGTCGCGGGCGCGGAACCGCTGCTCGATCACGGGTCGGCCGCACGGCGTTTATCGCAAGTTCGGTCTGGGACGTAACAAGCTCCGGGAAGCCGCTATGAAAGGCGAAATTCCCGGTCTGACCAAAGCCAGCTGGTAAGCGACAAGGTCTAAGGATTTAAACATGAGTATGACTGATCCCATTGCCGACATGCTGACCCGTATTCGAAACGGTCAGTCGGCCAAGAAGACTTCGGTTTCCATGCCTACGTCGAAGCAGAAAGTTGCTATCGCCAGGGTGTTGAAGGACGAAGGCTACATCGTCGACTACTCGACCGAGACGGACGGACCGAAAGGCACGCTCACCGTTGACCTCAAGTATTACGAAGGTGGCCCGGTTATTGAAAAGATCCAGCGCGTCAGCAAGCCAGGGCTCCGGATTTATCGTGGCAGTGACGATCTGCCCAAGGTCCTGGGCGGGCTTGGCGTCGCAATCGTGTCGACGTCGGCTGGCGTCATGAGCGATCGCGAAGCGCGTTCCAAGGGAATCGGTGGTGAGGTGCTGTGCGTCGTTTCCTGATGCCACTGCACTGACCAGAAGAGACTTACAACATGTCCAGAATTGCAAAAGAACCCGTCGAGCTGCCGAGCGGCGTGGAATTCAGCCAGAGCGGCTCATCGGTCACCGTCAAGGGCGGTAAGGGCTCGCTCTCTATGGATCTGAACGCCGAGGTGGAGCTCAAGCAGGAAGACAAGAGTCTTTCCGTCGTGCCGCGTTCGCGTTCGCGTTTCGCCGTCGCGATTTCGGGAACGACGCGATCGTTGCTGGCCAATATGGTCCGCGGCGTATCTGAGGGTTTCGAGAAGAAGCTCGAGCTGGTGGGCGTTGGCTATCGCGCACAGGCGCAGGGCAAGAAGCTCAACCTGACGCTCGGATTCTCGCACCCGGTCGTTTATGACGTGCCGGAAGGCATCACGGTTGAAACCCCCAGCCAGACTGAAATTCTGGTCAAGGGTGCTGACAAGCAGGTCGTCGGCCAGGTTGCTGCCGAAATTCGCCGCTACCGTCCGCCGGAGCCCCACAAGGGTAAAGGCGTTCGATACTCGGATGAGCGGGTCGTCATGAAGGAAGCGAAGAAGAAATAAGCAGGCCGGATGAACGGTCCTGGCCCCAGGAATTAATTGGACGTTTAGTCATGAAACTCGACAAAAAACAGAATCGACTGCGCCGCGCCAAGAAAGCGCGATCACGCATCAAGGAACTCTCGGTAAATCGCCTGAGCATTCACCGGACGCCGCGCCACATCTACGCGCAGATCATCGCGCCGGACGGCGGCACGGTCGTCGCATCAGCGTCCACCGTCGAGCAGGAAGTTCGCAAGAGCACGAAGAGCACCGGCAACGTCGAAGCCGCGGCCGTCATCGGCGCGCGCATCGCCGAGAAGGCGAAAGCGGCAGGCATCGACACCGTCGCTTTTGATCGTTCGGGCTTTCGTTATCACGGCCGCGTGAAGGCGCTGGCTGACGCCGCACGCGAAGCGGGACTCAAGTTTTAGGTCAACTACCCGGATTCGGGAGACCAGGTACTCACTATGGCAAGAATGGAACAGCAAGGTAGCGACGACTTTATTGAAAAGCTCGTCACGGTTAATCGCGTAGCCAAGGTCGTCAAGGGTGGTCGCCAGTTTGGCTTCACCGCGTTGACGGTCGTTGGTGACGGCGCAGGCCGCGTCGGCTTCGGCTATGGCAAGGCGCGCGAAGTGCCGATCGCCATCCAGAAGGCAATGCAGGCGGCTCGAAAAGACATGATTGATGTCAATCTCAATCACGAGACGCTGCAGTACGCGAAAAAGGGCCGTCACGGCGCTACCTACGTCTACATGCAGCCGGCATCGGAAGGTACCGGTGTAATTGCCGGCGGCGCGATGCGCGCTGTCTTCGAGTGTGCGGGCGTGCGCAACGTCCTTGCCAAGAGCTACGGCTCGCGCAACCCGATTAACGTCGTGCGGGCCACGATTAACGCGCTGAAGGAAATTCACTCCCCGCAGCAGATCGCTGCTAAGCGCGGCAAAAAGGTTAAGGAAATCCTGGCTTAAGCCGGGAGCTGACAGAGATTTACGACGATGGCTACACCTAAAAAGCTGAAAGTAACGTTGCTGAAGAGCCGCTTCGGGCGCCTGAAGAGCCACCGGGCATGTATTGCCGGTCTGGGCTTGCGCAAGATTCGCCAGTCGGTCGAGGTAATCGATACGCCGGAGAATCGCGGCATGATCAACAAGGTGTCGTACCTCGTATCGGTAGAGGAGGTCTGAGATGCGCCTGAATGATCTGAAACCTGCCAAAGGCTCCAAGCCGGCCGGCAAGCGTCTTGGCCGCGGACACTCCGCCGGTCAGGGCAAGACCAGCGGTCGTGGTCAGAAAGGTCAGCACGCGCGTTCCGGCGGCTACCACAAGGTTGGCTTCGAAGGCGGCCAGATGC
>CAZFVT010000227.1:0-5778 GCA_964522355.1 uncultured Woeseiaceae bacterium
CCCCGCGCGGGGCAGGACTTTCCGCGATGGGAGGTTCGAGGAGTACAAGGCAAGTCGCCCGCCGATGCCGGACGACCTCCGCGTGCAGATCGATCCGATCCTGGACGCCGTCAAGGGCATGGGCATTCCCCTACTGCGCATAAAAGGCGTGGAGGCCGACGACGTTATCGGCACACTTTGCAGACGCGCCAAAGCCGCCGGCATGGAGACGCTGGTGTCGACCAGTGACAAGGACATGGCCCAGCTCGTGCAGAACGGCGTGACCCTGGTCAACACGATGAGCGATACCGTGCTCGATGACGAGGGAGTGCTGGCCAAATTCGGCGTAACGCCGGCGCAGATGATCGACTACCTCGCGCTGGTCGGCGACAGCTCGGACAACATTCCCGGCGTGCCCAAGGTTGGCCCGAAGACGGCGGCAAAGTGGCTGGGCCAGTATGGTTCCGTTGACGGCATCATCGAGAACGCCGAGGACATTGGCGGCAAGGTGGGCGAGAGCCTTCGCGAACACATCGAGCAGCTGCGCCTGTCGCAGAAGCTCGCCACGATTGACCAGGACGTTGAACTCGACGAAGCACCGACCGACCTGCGCCTTTCGGAACCCGACGTCGAGACTCTCAGAGCGCTCTATACCCGCCTCGAGATGCGCACGTTGCTGCGCCAGCTCGACGAGAGTTCAGCAGACGCAGGGAGCTCGGCGAGCCCCGCTGAGGAACCTGCCGAGAAGGGCGATTACGAAACGGTGTTGACGGAGGCAGCGCTGAAGCGCTGGATCAAGAAACTCGATGAAGCCGAGCTCACTGCGCTCGACACCGAAACCAATAGCCTGGACTACATGTCGGCAGAACTCGTCGGCATTTCTCTTGCGGTAACGCCGGGCGAGGCGGCCTACATCCCGGTCGCTCACGATTATCCAGGCGCACCGGATCAGCTCGGACGAGACGACGTTCTCGACGCACTACGACCCTTCCTGGAAGACCCCGAGCGCAGAAAAGTTGGCCATCACCTGAAGTATGACGCGCACATCCTCATGCGCTACGGCATCGCCCTTAAAGGCATTGCCTTCGACACCATGCTGGAGTCCTACGTTCTCAACAGCGTGGCGACGCGGCACGATATGGACTCGGTGGCGCGACACTATCTCGGCGTCGAGACAATTCACTACGAGGACGTGGCAGGTAAGGGCGCCAAGCAACTCACCTTCAACCAGGTCGATCTCGAACAGGCCTCCCCCTACGCG
This sequence comes from uncultured Woeseiaceae bacterium, assembly GCA_964522355.1. GTDB lineage: Bacteria > Pseudomonadota > Gammaproteobacteria > Steroidobacterales > Woeseiaceae > JBFGFX01. Next base: position 1,241 of record CAZFVT010000227.1, read on the forward strand.
GCCGAAGACGCCGACATTACGCTGCGTCTCCATGAAAAAATTTGGGACGACCTTAAGCAGGCTGACGCGCTTCGTGAGGTCTACCAGGGTATTGAGCAACCGCTGGTGCCGGTGCTGCTGTCCATGGAGGAATCGGGCGTGTTGCTCGACCTCGACATGCTGGCTACCCAGAGCGCCGAGCTGGCAGCAAAGATGCTTGAGCTTGAAAAGGAGGCGCACGAGCTGGCCGGCGGTCCGTTTAATCTCGGCTCGCCCAAGCAGCTCCAGCAGATACTCTTCGAGGACAAAGGCCTGCCGGTGATCCGCAAGACGCCGAAGGGCCAGCCCTCCACGGCCGAGGACGTGCTGCAGGAACTGGCGGCGGAGTTTGATCTCCCGCGTGTGATTCTTGAATACCGCAGTGTCAGCAAGCTCAAGAGCACCTACACTGACAAGCTGCCGAAGCAGGTAGCGCAAAGCACAGGGCGGGTGCATACCTCTTATCACCAGGCGGTAGCCGCGACCGGTCGGCTGTCTTCCACTGACCCGAACCTGCAGAACATCCCGATACGAACGCCTGAAGGCCGGCGCATCCGCAAGGCGTTCATCGCCCCGCCCGGCAAAGTAGTGATGGCGGCTGACTATTCCCAGATCGAGCTCCGGATCATGGCGCACCTGTCCGGCGACCAGGGCCTGGTGACGGCATTCCAGGAAGATCGCGACATTCACCAGGCCACCGCCGCCGAGGTCTTTGAGGTCGCCCTCGACGAGGTCGGCGCAGACCAGCGCCGCTCGGCGAAGGCCATCAACTTCGGTCTGATGTACGGCATGAGCGCCTTCGGCCTCGCCAAGCAGCTTGGCATCGGTCGGGGCGAAGCGCAGGAGTACGTCGACCTCTACTTCGACCGCTATCCCGGTGTGAAGAAGTTCATGGACGACACACGAAGCCAGGCGCACGAGGCCGGCTATGTTGAAACCGTATTCGGCCGACGCCTGTACCTGCCGGACATCAACTCGCGCAACGGCCAGCGCCGGCAGTATGCCGAGCGAAGCGCGATTAATGCGCCCATGCAAGGCACTGCAGCAGACATCATCAAGCGCGCCATGATTCGCGTGCAGGACTGGCTCATCGACAGCCAGGCGCCGGCCACCATGATCATGCAGGTGCACGATGAACTGGTGTTCGAGATTGAAGAAGCCGAAAAAGACGCGGTGCAGGAGAAGGTCGTCGAGCTAATGAGCGGCGCCGCCGATCTCAAGGTGAAGCTGGTCGTCGACGCGAACAGCGGCAAGAACTGGGACGAGGCGCACTAGGGGGGCGGCCGTAAGCTGAGAGGTTCGGCAATTGTCTCCTGATCCGGGCTCGAGAGGTCAGAGGATCGGGGCGAACGGACTTATTCAGTAGACCTCGAGATGCTGAATGATTGCGTGTCGGTCGTCCGGATTCAGAAAGCCCTGGAAATCCATCTTCGTGCCCGGCGCGAACGCCCTTGGATTAGCCAGGAACGCGTCCAGCAGCTCCGGCGTCCAAAGCCCGTCACCTGTTTGCGACACGGAGCGCAGGGCATCGGAGTAGTCGAAGCTCTTCGCCGATGCAATCGGGCGATCCCAGAATCCGTCCAGGCTCGGGCCCGTCATGCCATTGCGCCAGGCTCCAGGCGCACCGTGACATCCGGCACACAAGACAGACAGCGTTGCACCCCGCTCGGCGGTTTCCAGCGTTTCGATCTGCGACCTGTCGATGACGTACTCGCCACGCATGTTCATCGCCTGTACTAGCTGCTCGTCGGACATGCTTACCCGAATGGTCCGATAAGCTTCAGCTTCGAGCTTTGCAATGGCCGCCTCGAGCCGGCCCATCTCCCGGGCGAGATCGTTGGCGTTATCGATGTCGAACTCGCTCGAATCTACCCGCAGCACCTCGAGCTCATCCAGGTATCGATGACGAGCGTCGAGAAACCGTTTGACCTGCGGCACCAGATCATCGACGGCACTGTCGATGACCCGGCGCTGCCTGCTGTTTAGCAGCTTGTAGAAATCTCTCGCGATGTTTCCGCGATTCGCGCCATGACCGCTCTTGTGGCGTATCGAGACGAAGCCGAAGAACTGCGCCGGCTGACCGATGGGGATGATCTCGTTGTCTTCCCGGCGGCCACTGATCCAGGAAAAGCATTTGGCATACAAGTCCTCGAGCAGCTTCCACTCGATATCACATTCACACTTTCTGACACCGACCTCGAGCAGCTTCCAGTCGCCACTGTCGACTCGTGCATCATTGACGCGAACCCCCGCCCCGAAATCTGTCGCGGTTTCGGGCTCCAATCTCCACCCGGGGATGAGCTCTGACTGCGCCTCGGACATCAGGTCTTCAAAGGTCGCGTAGGCTCGAGCCTCGTGTATGGCAACCGAGGAGTTCAGTAACCCGAATCGCTCGCCCGCTGCGGCAAGCGCTTCATCGGCAATGGGCATACCGGTGTACAGGTGGTCTTCGAGCAGCGTAAGGATATCATCGCGAACCGCCCACCATTCGTCCAGCGCAGGCCTTTCGTCCCGTACGGCGGTCGCCATCGCGTCGCGCTGTGCCTCAGTGGCGATCGAGAACATCGCCCTGCCGAGCATGCCTCGATTGGCGGCCCGGCCGCTCTGGTACCGAAGTGCGACAAAGCCGAAGAACTGGGCGTTTTTGCCTATCGACAGTTTCTCGTTGTCGGCCGGAGAGCCGGTGATCCAGGTAAAGGCCTTTGAGACCATCGCGGTCTGGAGTTCCTTCGTCCCACGAAGACCGCTGTATTCTTCGGCACTCCATGAATCCGCGTTCTTTGCGTTGCGTCTGCCACGCTCCTGCGCGTCGCTCACAGCGCTGAAGAGTAAGGTGAGAGATAGCAGCGCAAGAATCGCCGGGCGTAGCGAACGGGGTCGTTCGATGATTCTCTGCGGTCCCGGCATTGGATATCCACGTCGACCTGCCAGATTTCAGTGTAGCGCAGATCCCCTTATCGATCGGTTGAGATCGAACCGTTCCCTCGAAACCTCCTAGTCCAATTATCGTCCGTCGATAGCTCTTACTCTCGCCAGGACTGATAGACCGTATACATCGCCGAAACAAGCGACCAGATCAGTGCGGCGAACGTGGGAAGATGAGTCGAGAAGAGCTCATCTGTCTCCGCCACCAACGTGTCGAAGAACATCATCACGTTGATGCCGTGTCCGCTGGCGATATTGTGGACGAGGAGCGTCACACAGCCCGGTCACGCCGCCATGCAGGAACACGAAGGGGACCTGGAAGGACCGTCACCCCGATCTTGTCCGACCTGGTGACGAGCCGGTCCGGTTCGCGATGCTCCGCCGCAGCCAGAAGCGCTTAGAGGAACGCATACTTCAGGGCAAAGATCAGGGCTATCACGTACGCCGCCAGCGAGCACTCGCGGCCACGGCCGCTGAATAACTTGATGAGGATGTAGCTGATAAAGCCAAGGCCGATGCCCTCGGCGATGGAGAATGACAGTGGCATCGTTATCGCCGTGATCACCGCCGGCGCACTCTCGGTAGTGTCGCTCCAGTTTATGTCGGCCAGGCTCTGCACCATCGCTGCGGCCACGAAAAGCAGCGCACTGGCGGTCGCGTACGGCGGCACGCTTTGCGCCAGCGGCGCAAAAAACAAACAGCCCAGGAACATCAGTCCGCAGACGACGGCCGTCAGGCCTGTCCGGCCGCCAGCTTCGACGCCCGCGGCACTTTCCACGTAGCTGGTCGTCGAGGATGTCCCGGCAACCGCCCCCAGGACCGTCGCCGTGGAGTCCGACAATAGCGCCCTGCGCAGACGCGGCAGTCTTCCCTGCGCGTCGACGAGATTCGCGCGCGACGCGACACCAATCAGCGTGCCTGCCGTGTCGAATACGTCAACGATCAACATCGACAATATCACCGTCACCATGGACCACTGCATTGCGGCCAGGATGTCGAGCTCTGCGAAAACGGGCGCGAGGGACGGCGGCGTTGAAACCAGGCCATTGAATTCGACGTCGCCGAACGCCCAGCCGACAGCGGAAGCCGCAAGAATCCCGGTGATCACGGCCCCTCGGAATCGCCTCGCGGACATGGCGACGATGGCAACAAACCCGGCGATGCAGATCAGGGGCCCGGGGCTCACGATGTCGCCGAGAGCAACCAGCGTTATCGGGTGGTCGACGACAATGCCGGCGTTTCGGAGGGCTATGAACCCGAGGAAAAGACCAATTCCGGAGGCCATGCCCAGCTTGAGATCCCGTGGAATCGCATTGACCAGCCATTCCCGAACGGGCAGCACGCGCCACAGGACGAACAGTGCGCCGGAGATGAAAACCGCGCCGAGCGCCGTTTGCCATGCGTGCCCCATGCCAAGCACGACGCCGAACGCGAAAAAGCCGTTCTGGGCCATGCCGGGCGCCTGGGCAATGGGATAGTTGGCATGGATACCCATGATCAGCGTTCCGGCGGCCGCCGCGACGCAGGTGGCAACGAAAACGGCACCGAAATCCATGCCGGTCTCCGACAGGATGGCCGGGTTCACAACCGTGATG
>CAZFVT010000228.1:0-5766 GCA_964522355.1 uncultured Woeseiaceae bacterium
CGGCCAGCCGCCCAACGATCTTCTCGATGAGCGCGACCGGCTGATCCTTGGCCTGTCGGAAGAGGTTTCGGTCAGCACCGCGATTCAGGACGACGGCTCGATGAGCGTTTTCATCGGTTCCGGTCAGTCGCTGGTCGTCGGCAGCCAGGTCCAGCAGCTGGCGGTGCGCGGCAGCGAATACGACGCAACGAGAATGATCGTGACCTATGAAGGTGGAGCCGGCTCGACCGCGCTCGATACCCAACTGACCGGCGGCACCTTGGGCGGGTTGCTGGAGTTTCGCAGTCGCATGCTGGACCCGGCGATGCAGTCGCTGGGCCAGACCGCGGCCGCCTTCGCCGCCGAGTTCAACGCGCAGCACGAAGCGGGAATGGACCTCCGCGGTCAGCTCGGTGGTACCTTCTTCGCCGTCGATCCTCCCGGGATTCTTTACTCAGGGAACAACACCGGCAGCGGTACCGCCGTCGCCCGAATTGCGGATCTGGGCGCTTACACCGGTGCCGACTACAGGCTCGACTTCGACGGCGCGAGCTACACCCTGACCCGCGCGGATTCAGGCCAGGTGATTCCCCTGACGGGAAGCGGCACGCCGGCGGACCCGTTTGTCGCTGATGGCATTGAGATTGAAGTGGGCGGCGTGCCGACGGCCGGCGACAGCGTGCTCATTCGGACTGGCGGACAGGCAGCCGCCTCGTTCAGAAACCTTGTGGATGACCCGCTCGAGATTGCGATGGCGATGCCAACCCGATCGTCTGCCAGCCTCGGAAACCTTGGCGACGCGACCATCAGTTCCGCAGCCGTCGTGGACAGTAGCGATCCCGGACTATTGTCGAGCAGCGTGATCGAATTCACCGGTCCGGCAACCTATTCGATAAACGGTGCGGGCAGCTTTGCCTATACCGATGGCGCGCCAATCGTTATCAACGGCTCGGAAGTAACGATCAGCGGAGCGCCCAGCGTGGGTGACCAGTTTACGATCGAGGCCAATGTGGGCGCCTCGGGCGACAACGGCAATGGTCTCAGGCTCGCAGGCATTCAGTCCGTGGGTCTGCTCGACAACGGCGCCATCAGTATTAATGAGAACTACGGCAGGCTCGTGACCAGCGTCGGCAGTACGACCGCGCAGGTCCAGGCCAATCTTGACGCGCAGAACGTGATCTACAGCAACGCCGAGGATGCCATGCTGTCGAATTCGGCCGTCAACCTCGACGAAGAAGCGACAAAGCTGGTTCAGTATCAGCAGGCCTACCAGGCGGCGGCCCAGGTCGTCACGGTGGCGAAGACGCTCTTCGACACCCTGCTTGCCGCGACGGCCCGATAGCGATGCGCGTCTCTACGGCAGGTAATTTCCAGACCGGCTTGCAGGGCATTCAGCAGCTGCAGCTCGCCCTGGACCAGACTCAGCGGCAGATCTCCAGCGGTCAGCGCATCCTGAAGCCGTCCGATGATCCCATTGCGGCCGGCCGTGCGATCGGGCTGCGTGAATCGCTGTCCCGGCTCGAGCAATTCGATCGTAATGCGGGCATCGCGCGAAACCGCCTGGCGCTCGAAGAAGCGACTCTGCAGTCGGTGAATGATGTGCTTCAACGCGTGCGAGAGCTTGCTCTGCAAGCTAACAACGCGACTCAAAGCGATGAGACCCGAGGCCTTATCGCGGTCGAGATTCGCCAGCAGCTCGATAGCCTGGTGCAATTTGCCAACGCGAAGGACGGTACCGGCGCCTACCTCTTCTCCGGCAACAAATCGGATGCGGTCCCCGTTGCCCGCATGGGTTCGACGTTTACCTACAACGGCGATCAGGGTCAGCGCCTGATCCAGATCGGGATCGGTCGTCAAGTCGCCGATGGCGATCCGGGCTCGTCGGTCTTCTTCCAGGTCCGCACCGGTAACGGCAGTTTCAGCGTCAGTCCCGACGCGGGCAACACCGGAACCGGCGTCGTCGGCGAAATCAGCGTCACCGACCCGACCCAGTACGACCAGGATACGTATCGCGTAAGGTTCATCGACCCCGCCAACTATGAGGTGCTCGATTCAGGCGGCGCCGTCGTTCAGACCGGCGCTTTTCAGCCGGGGAACACGATCGCTTTCCAGGGCATTGAGCTGGCGGTCGACGGGTCGCCGGCGGCTGGCGACGAGTTTGTCGCTGCGCCCAGCAGCTTCCGCAACGTCTTTGAAACGATCGACGCCCTTGCGAGCACGATCGAGCAGTCGGTTTTCGACGATGCCTCCCGCGCAACCCTGAATAACGGCGTGAATGCGAATTTGCTCAATATCGACCAGGCGCTGAGCACGGTGCTCGGCGTAAGAACCAAGGTGGGCTCGCGACTCGCGGCCATAGAGAGTCAGACGGACGCCAACTCGTCGCTAGCGCTGTCCTATGAGGAAGCGGTGTCGGAACTGCAGGACCTCGACTATGCGGAGGCGCTGTCGCGCCTGAGCCTCAACATCACAACTCTGGAAGCGGCACAGCAATCGTTCGTGCGGACCCAGCAGCTCTCCTTGTTTAATTACTTCTGATCGTCTGCATTTGTCGACCTGCGTCACGTTTTTCTGATGTGGCGCTAAAGTTTTCCGATTTCGCGATTCGGCGTTTTCTGCGGAATTCGGCATTTCACTAAAGTTTCCTATCGCCTTCCCGATAACCCCTGTGAACGGTGGTCATGAATGGAAATCGGGCCATTGGATTAAATTCCGGTGCATTAGCAGACCGGGCGTTCTAGTAGAAATCAGGAGTTAATCAAATGGCACAGACGATCAATACAAACGTTGCGTCGCTAAATGCGCAGCGAAATTTGAATCGTTCGCAAGGTTTGCTAAATCAGTCTCTCGAGCGGCTGTCTACAGGCCTGCGAATTAACAGCGCAAAGGATGACGCGGCAGGTCTTGCGATTTCCGAGCGTTTTACCACTCAGATCCGTGGTCTGAACCAGGCAGTTCGAAACGCCTCCGACGGTATCTCACTGTCGCAGACGGCTGAGAGCGCGCTTGGCGAGCTCACCAACAACCTGCAGCGTATTCGCGAGCTGGCCGTACAGTCGGCTAACGCCACCAACTCGGCTTCTGACCGCGCCGCGCTCAACGCTGAAGTACAGCAGCGCATCGCGGAAGTCGAGCGTATCGCGAGCCAGACGTCGTTCAACGGCCGTAAGGTTCTCGACGGTACTTTCGGTAGCGCACAGTTCCAGGTCGGCGCCAACGTTGGTGAGACGATCAGCGTTTCCCTGACCACCGGCATGCGCTCCAGCCAGATTGGCCAGATTGCCAGCGCGACGGGTACGGCGGTTACCGCTAACGCTCTGACCGACGGCGGCCTGACCATTGCAGTTGGCCAGGGTTCAGCAGTTAGCGTCGGCGCCTCTGTCGCCGGTTCGCTCAACGGCCAGGAAGCAGACAGCGCCTACGCGAAAGTTCGAGCCATCAATAACGCCGGTGTTTCCGGTCTGACGGCAACGGCTGCCAACTCCAGCCAGGGTGCCTTCAGCACGGTCGGCACCACGGGTGGCACGAGCACCTACAATCTGACGATCAACGGTGTCGCAATCTACAGCGGCGCTGACAACCTCGCCGACGGTGCATCACTGACTGCCGCCGACGTAGCTGCTCAGGTGAACCTGTTCTCGTCACAGACGGGTGTTTCGGCATCGGTCAGCGGTACGGACCTGATCTTCACGTCGATCGACGGACGCAACACCGACATCACCGAGACGCTGACTCAGGGCGCCGGCGCAACACTGACCGGTACCGGCATCGCAGCCGCTTCGGAAGGCGTGGTTCGCGGCACGATTACGCTCTCCGCTTCGGACAACATCGTAATGACGGGTCAGTTCGCCGACATCGGCCAGGGCGCGACCATCGCTAAGGACGCCGGCACGCTCGACAGCGTTGACGTGCTGAGTGTTGCCAACGCAGAAACGGCGATCAATCGTATCGACTCTGCTTTGACGGTCGTTAGCGATCTTCGCTCGTCATTCGGTGCTATCCAGAACCGCTTCGAGTCGACCATTGCCAACCTGCAGGCGGTATCGGAAAACCTCGCCGCCTCTCGTAGCCGAATCCAGGACGCGGATTTCGCGGCAGAAACGGCGGCGCTGACCAAAGCGCAGATCCTGCAGCAGGCCGGCGTAGCCGTACTGTCGCAGGCTAACGCCCAGCCTCAGCTGGCGCTGAGCCTGCTGCAGTAAGCAGGCGTCTGGAAAACCCCTCGGACCGGGCGGCAAGGAAGCCGCCCGGTCCAGGTCTGAAAGGGGAGAAGGATGATGTCTAGTCAGAACATAGGACCAACGGTCGGCGCCACCGGTACTTTCGCGACGCTCAGGACGCAAGCCACGGCCCCCGCCCAGGGCGGCGAGGTTGCGCCGACCAGCGGCAAGGCTGTGCCGGCAGAGCCGGAAGTTGCGCCAAACCTGGAGGCCGTGACCCGCAAGCTCAACTCTCAGAGTCAGGCCATCGGCCGCGATTTGCGTTTCAAAGTGGACACCGCAAGCGGTGTTTCAGTCATTCAGGTACTTGATCGCGAAACCGGCGAAATCATCCGCGAAATACCGCCGGAAAAAGCGGAATTAACACTGATCGCATCGGGCCTGGCAGAGCTCAGGCTTTATGACGGTCGCGAATAACTCTAGAGCCGATAGAAACCTGGTAATTGGCACGTTTCTTGTAACTCGCTGAAGCAGGCTTCAAAGAGACATCAACATGACAGGAATCGTATCGTCAGGAATCGGCTCCGGGCTGGACATTGCCGGCATCGTGCAGGGTCTGGTCCAGGCAGAGGGACAGCCAGTGCAGAGCAGGATCTTTCAGCAGGAAGCGAGGGCGCAGGCCAAGCTCTCGGCGTTCGGCAGCCTGAAGTCCGTGCTGGCTGATTTTCGGGACAAGCTTGATGCGATGAAGTCGGCCGACAAGTTCCTGGTGCGCCAGGCAGAGTCGGCGAACGAGGAAGTCTTCACGGTTTCAGCTGGCGCTGGCGCGTTGCCTGCCAGGTACTCCGTCGAAGTCGTGCAGCTCGCACAGGCCCAGAAACTGACGTCGAGTGCATTCACGGGCTCGGACGCGGTTGTCGGTACCGGCACCCTGAACGTCGCCGTCGGTGCCGCGGCCATGAACATCGAAATCACCGAAGAAACCCAGACACTCGAGGGTATTCGCGACGCAATCAACGCGGCCAGCGACAACCCGGGGGTTGCGGCAACGATCGTTAATGCCGACGCCGGCAGCTACCTCATCCTGACCTCCGAGAGCACCGGCCTCTCCAACGGCATCACCGTGACACAGTCCGGCGGTGACGGAGGCCTGAGCGCGCTCGAATACAGCCCCGGCCTCGGCCTGACGTCGCTGGCCGAATCCACCGCCGCGCAGGACGCGCTGATCCGCATCGACGGTTTTGATGTGATGAGCGAATCCAACACGGTTGCCGGCGCGATCGATGGCGTCACGCTAACGCTCGTCGCCGAATCCGAGGGTGCGGCTGAAACGCTCACCGTGAAGAACGACGAATCGGCTGCAAGACAGCTCGTCGAGGACTTCGTCGGTAGCTACAACGAACTCATCCGGACACTCGATCAGCTGACCGACTTTGATGCCGCCAGTGAAACGGCCGGACCGCTTATCGGCGATGCGACGGTTCGCGGCATTCGCGATCAGATTCGTCGCGAGCTCGGATCTGCCGTCAAGGATATCGAGGCGCCGTTCTCGACGCTTGGCGAAGTGGGTGTCGAGGTGCAGCTTGATGGAACGCTGGAAGTCGATGACTCGGTGCTTAGCGGCGTC
>CAZFVT010000229.1:0-5674 GCA_964522355.1 uncultured Woeseiaceae bacterium
CTCACAATCCACTCCGCACAACCAACAGCGCCGGAGAGGTGGCAGAGCGGTTGAATGCACTGGTCTTCGAACCCACGAAAGGCTACTAACCTTTGCTGGTTTTCAAGACCAGTGCATTCAACCGCTCTGCCACCTCTCCTAATTTCGTTCCCAAGCATCGCCTCGCGATAGAGACCTGCCCGGGTGGGATTGATTCGTCGCTTCGCACCTCACCCCTTCGGGGCGCCTTCGGCGTCCAAACCGCTGCGCGGTTTGTCGAACCCACGAAAGGCTACTAACCTTTGCTGGTTTTCAAGACCAGTGCATTGACTCGCCGCGTCCTGCGGCTCGCCCTCCGGGCGCCTTCGGCGTCCGAAAATGCATCCTGAATTTTCGTCAACCGCTCTGCCACGTCTCCTGAAACTGGTGTCGAGTGCGCTTGCACGGCGCAGATTGTGCGTGCGCATGGCTCTGCATGCAAATTCGTCCGTTCGATTTGATCAACCGCAACGAACTTGACGGAGCGTGCACTGTCAGAGGCAAAGGGAGTCATCGGGGAAGAGACCATGGTAAATCGCTTGCATTCGACCGGGAGCCTGTTGCTTGGTCTACTGCTGATCGGCGCCTGTGAGCGCGATGGCGGCCCCGCGGTTACTAGCGAGCGCGCGGTCGCACAAACCGCAGATGCAGCGACAGAGTTTCAGGCGTTGTCGCGTGCCGAGGATGTAGCGGCCGATGACTGGTTCGCGCTGGCGCAGCGAGCGAGGCAGGCCGGTGACTTTGACACGGCCAGTGCGGCTCTGAACCAATCTGCCGCCGACCTCGCGCCGCCGCGCGTTAATCTCGAGCGCGCGCGAATCGAGGTGGCGGCAGAGCGGCCTGCAGAGGCGATCGCGATACTTCGTTGGATGGCCGATTCGGGTTTCCTCGGCGTTGCGCTGATCACTGATGATCCGGTACTTGGCGGCTTGAAGGGCGATGCCGGTTTCGATGCCATCGTCGGTACGATGTCGCGAGCAGCCTATCCCTGCAGGTATGACGAAGAATTTCGGGCCTTCGACTTCTGGATTGGTGAGTGGGACGTACACCTCCCGGGTGGTCAGTTTGCCGGTTCCAACGTCATCCGCTCCGAGGAGGCGGGGTGCATGGTAACCGAGCGCTGGACAAGCGCCGGCAGCGGCTCCGGGTCAAGCATCAACTATCTCGATCGGACTACCGGCCAATGGGTGCAGGTCTGGAATTCCGAGAACGGCGCCCAAATATACTTGACAGGCGGGATGACCGAAGAGGGCATGCTCCTTGAAGGGACCCTGCATTACGTTGCCAACGGCACGACGCTGCCGTTGCGCGGGCTTTGGACGCCGCTAGCCGACGGCCGGGTCCGGCAATACTTCGAGCAGTCCACAGATAACGGCGAAAGCTGGGCACCATGGTTCGAAGGCTTCTATACTCGCAAAAGCGAGCCACCAACCGAGTAACCTCAATTGGTCAATTATTACTACAGCAGCGGCAACGGCCGAAAACTCCCGTTTGGTAACCCGCTGGCCAACGCCTTGGTCGTGCTGGTAGGCAGCCTAGCGGTTGCCGCTTCAATCGTCCTAGGTTTCATCGCCCTCGTCGTCATAGGCGGCCTCGTCCTGATCATGGCGGCCGTTATCGGCATTCGCGTCTGGTGGTTCAAGCGCCAGCTGGCAAAGTCCGGCCCTCACGCGGGTCCCGGCAAGACGGCGCCAGGTTCTCCCGACGTCATCGAAGGCGAGTTCCGAGAGATTTCAGGTTCCCGCGGCGAGGACTGATCAGGCGCAACGGGCACCCCGTCAGCCAGCTCGTCAGGCGTAGTCAAGGCTTCTAAAACCCCGTAAGCTTCCAGCGCATGGCCCGTAAGCTCACCGATCAGGAGCGTCGAACCCGACGCCGCCAACGTCGCATCCAGATTTTTGTTCTCTATTCGGCGATTGCCGTCGGTCTGGCGTGGTTCTTTGAGTCCCAGGCGACAACGACGATGATCTTCGTTCGTCATGCCGAGAAGGCGTTGGAGCCGGCTGATGACCCGCCGCTTTCCGAGGCCGGGCGCCGGCGGGTCGCGGAACTGACTCGACAGTTGGCCGATGCTGACGTGATCGCCGGGATCGATGCCATTTACGTGACCGACACCAAACGTACGGTGCAGACGGCGGAGCCGCTGGCTCGTCGACTCGGCATCGAGATGCAGTTCTACGAGACGGATCCGGAAGACAACGAACCCATCGTTGACAAGATGGTTGCGGACCACAAGGGCAAGATCATCCTCGTCGTCGGTCACAGCAACACGTTGCAGCCGCTGATTGCGGACCTCGGCGCCAGCAAGCAGGTCCCGGACATCGCCGAAAACGAGTACGACAACATCTATATCGTTTCCATACCCTGGTTTGGCAAAACCAAAACGATCCGCATGCGCTACGGCGAGCCCTATCGCCCGGGCGCGGTAACTGTGGCTCCGGCTCACTCAATGTCAGACGAGTCCGAGCCGCCTGCTGAATCCATATAGGCAAGCGCTTCCCGTGTTCCGCCAATCGATCGTCTCCCGGCAAACCGACGGCCGCGGCACCTACCGACTGGATGAGCAGATACAGGCTGCCGTTGCCGAAAGCGGCGTCACGACCGGGCTGTGCCACATCTTCATTCGTCACACGAGTGCTTCTCTGATGCTCTGCGAGAATGCCGACCCGGCGGTGATGAATGACCTCGAGGCGTTTTTCTCACGCGAGGTGCCGGACGGCGACCCGCTCTTTACGCACACCGCCGAGGGTCCGGACGATATGCCGGCGCACGTGCGCAGTATCCTCACCCAGTCCGACCTGAATATCCCGATCAGCGACGGCCGATGCGCGCTCGGCACCTGGCAAGGCATCTACCTGTACGAGCACCGCCATGCGCCGCATGCCCGCAGCGTTGTGGTGACCATCAACGGCGAGTAGTCAGCCGTCGCGGCGCAGCCGTATCGCGTTTTCGATGAATTCGGTGTGACGCCCGACCAGCACGTCCGCCTGCAGCGCGTCTTCAATCTTTCCTGCTTCGTTGATTAGGTAGGTGACTCGGCGCACGCCGACGCCGAACGGTCCGTCGACGTCGTAGGCCTTTACCGCGGCCTTGTCTTCATCACTCAACAGTCGAAATGGCAGTTGGTACTGGTCGCGAAAGCGCGTGTGGCTGGCGCTGTCCTGCGGACTTACGCCAACGACGGTTAATCCGACGCCGACAAGATCGTCGTGGATGTCGCGAATCGAGCAGGCTTCCTTGGTGCAGCCGGGCGTGAAATCGGCCGGGTAGAAATAGAGGATGAGCGGGCCATCAGCAAGAAGGCCAGACAACGTCACCGTTGCACCGGTTTCATCGGGCAGTTCGAATTCGGGGGCCGTGGCACCGGGGTTTAGCATGATGATCCTTTATCCATTGTCAGGGTCTCTTGGCCGGACTTGCTGAAGTCGACTTCCATGACCGTGTAGCCAGCGTCTTCCATACCGAGCGCGACATAGGTGGCCTGCGCCCGCTGGTTTTCCTTCTCGACGTACAGTCGAATTCCTGCGCAGTTGCCGGCGGCCTGGGCCATGGTCTCGACGTGGCGGTAGAGCGCCGAGAACACGCCCTGTCGGCGAAAATCCGTGTCGACGTAGACGCTCTGGATCCACCACATGACGCCGTTCCGCCAGTCGCTCCACTCGTAGGTCACCATGATCTGCCCGGCGATTCTTCCGTCGATCTCGGCGACCCAGTAGCGGCCGTGTTCGGCATCCGCCAGTGCGGTGGCGACGCCGGCTCTTACCGTGTCCCAATCCAGCGCCTTGCCCTCGGTTTCTTCCGCCATCAGCACATTGCCGCGCGCGATGGCTTCGAGATCCGCGCTGGTCGCTTCGCGTAGATTTATGCTCACTGGCTGACTTCCTGTTGTGATACGCCGCGGCCGGAATCGGCGCGGGCCGGAAGGGTATCACGGACGGCCGGCGCTTATGTTCTAGAGCGGGCGGTCCGGATTGATCAGCGTACGCCACATATGCGCGGCAGGGCTGACGTCGTTGCCCAGTCCTTCGCTGGGCTGACGGAAATTCCGTCCGATGATGTCCGTGAACTCGTCAATGGCCGGATTGACGTTTTTGTCGAAGCCGTAGGTGTCGTTGACGGTGATCATCCGCGCATGCATGTACCAGCGATGCTTGCGGGCGTCCGCGTAGGCCGCATGGACGTAGGGCTCCGGTTCGAAGTTCGCGCCAAACATGTCGACGTAAAGCGCCGGGTATTCGTAGCCGACACTTTCATCCGGGAAGAAGCGCAGCGCCTGGTGGTAGCGAATGCCCCATGCGATGCGCTCGTCGACGTAGGGTGCGAGGAAGTCTGCGCCCCAGTAGCCATGATCCGCCCTGACCAGGGCCTGGACGGTGTCGTGTACCAGCGCGGCCATCACGTGAATCTCGTCCTGGCCCGAGTCCAGCGCATGCTGGGCCGAACGCAGCCCGTGAACGCCGAAACCACCGAATCGATGTTTGAAGAAATCGATCAGGGTCGGATTGGCGGGCAGGGGGCTGAGCTCCGGAACGCGACGTTCATCGAAGATTCCCCCGGCACCGCGTCGCATCTTCGCGCGTTCTCGCCGAACCGGTTTTGCCGGTTGTTCTTCGGCTTTCTCCGGTCCTGTTGTCGCCTCGATGAGCTCGTCTTCGAGCTCATCGGCAAGCGTGCTGGCGCTCATACCGGCAACCGTGGCAGCGCCTCCCAGTTTCGCAATGAAGGCCCGTCGGTCTATGCGGCTGCTGTCCATGCGCTCCCCCCCGAGAACGTTAAGAACCTGACCACTATACACCCGCGGCCGACTATAATGAGCTGGTGATACGGTAAACGAATTTCTGTCACGGGGAGGGAGACAGCAAATGACATCCAAAAAACTCAAAAGCGTGATTCTATTGGCGGCCGTTACGATCGGCGGCTCGGTAGCCGCACAGGACAGTGACATGTCCTTTTTCCTGACCAGCAACGGTCCCGGCGACGGTGGCAACCTGGGCGGCCTGTCGGGCGCTGATGCGCACTGCCAGTCGCTGGCGACGGCGGCGGGCGCGGGAGGCAAGACCTGGCGCGCGTATCTCAGCACAACCGGCGATGACTCGGTGGATGCGCGTGACCGAATCGGTACCGGGCCCTGGCACGACGCCAACGGCGTCCAGGTGGCAAACGATGTCGACGATCTGCACAGCGACAACAACAAGCTCGGCAAGGAACACTCGATCAGCGAGATGGGTGAACAGATCAATGGTCGCGGCGACACGCCGAATCGTCACGATATTCTGACCGGCTCAACCCTGATGGGCAGGGCCATGGAGAGTGACGGCGATACGACCTGTATGAACTGGACCTCAAACAGCGAAGACGGCAGCGCGCGTGTGGGGCATCACGATCGCACCGGGGGCGGAGAAAACCCGACCTCCTGGAACAATGCGCATGGCTCGCGAGGCTGCAGCCAGGAAAATCTGCGGGCGACGGGTGGTGACGGACTTTTCTATTGCTTTGCAATCGACTGAGCTGCAGCAAAGCTGCTAACCTCGCGGCCTCTTAACCAAGCGCCCGTAGCTCAGCAGGATAGAGCACAGGATTCCTAATCCTGGGGTCAGAGGTTCGAATCCTCTCGGGCGCGCCATACACCAGAAAGGCCCCACCCGGGGCCTTTCTG
>CAZFVT010000230.1:0-5654 GCA_964522355.1 uncultured Woeseiaceae bacterium
CCTGTCGGAGAGCGGGACGAGTGAAGCGATATTTAAAATTGAAAATCGGCCGCAATGGTTTCCTTCCGGATCCGGCTCTCGGCGAACGCGATGTCTTCAGCGATTTTCGGATCGAGGTGATGGCAGACCATCAGCATGTCGAGATGCTCGTCGATCGTGTTTACCGTGTACGGACGCGTTGGATTGGTTGACGATGGGATTACGTTGGGCAGTCCGGAGACTTTGATGATATCCGGCGCATGGCCGCCGCCGGCGCCTTCCGTATGGAACGCGTGAATGGTCCGCCCCTTTAGCGCAGCAATCGTATGCTCGACAAACCCTGACTCGTTCAAGGTGTCCGTGTGGATCATCGTTTGAATGTCGTAGCGGTCGGCAACATCCAGGCAGCAATCGATGGTTGCCGGCGTGGTTCCCCAGTCCTCGTGGAGCTTCATCGCCGCGGCACCGGCCACCACCTGTTCCTCCAGGGCAGCCGGCAACGATGCATTACCCTTTCCTGCGAAAGCGAGATTCACGGGGAAGGCGTCGGCGGCTTGCAGCATACGACCAATATGCCAGGCACCGGGCGTGCAGGTGGTCGCATTGGTGCCGGTTGCGGGACCGGTACCGCCACCCAGCATCGTCGTAACGCCCGACATCAGGGCATCGTCGATCTGCTGGGGACAAATGAAGTGTATGTGGGCGTCGAAGCCCCCGGCCGTCAGGATCTTGCCCTCGCCGGCGATGGCCTCAGTGGTCGGTCCTACCACAATGTCGACACCGTCCTGGGTATCCGGATTGCCCGCTTTACCAATCGCGTGAATTCGACCGTCGCGGATGCCCACATCCGCCTTGTAGATGCCGGTCACGTCAACAATCAGCGCATTAGTGATGACGGTATCGACCGCCCCACCCTCTCGGCCCGTCTGGGACTGCCCCATACCATCGCGGATTACCTTCCCACCACCGAACTTGACCTCGTCACCGTAGCTCGTGTGGTCATGCTCCACTTCGATGAAAAGATCGGTGTCGGCAAGGCGCACCCTGTCGCTGACCGTCGGTCCATACATGGCCGCATAATCGCGGCGGGCAATAGACGTCATCAAAGCTCTCCCATGACCTTCTGATTGAAGCCGAACACGCGACGCGAACCGCCAAATGGGACCAGCTCAATATCCCGGGACTGGCCGGGCTCGAATCGTATTGCCGTACCTGCCGGGATATTCAGTCGCATGCCGCGGCTGGCATCGCGATCGAAATCCAGCGCCGGATTCGTCTCGTAGAAGTGGTAATGCGAACCCACCTGGATCGGCCTGTCGCCGGTGTTTGCCACGGTCAGCGCAGTCGTTTCGCAGGCTGCGTTTATCTCTATCGATTCGTCAAGAGTCACAAATTCTCCGGGGATCATCACAGGGCTCCTTAACGAATCGGCTGATGAACGGTGACCAGCTTGGTGCCGTCCGGGAACGTCGCTTCAACCTGGATGTCGTGAATCATCTCGGCGACGCCTTCCATGACCTGCTCACGACTGACGACCCTGGCACCGTCTGCCATCAGGTCGGCTACCGAGCGTCCGTCGCGTGCACCTTCCACGACAAAATCGCTGATCAGCGCAATGACCTCCGGATGATTCAGCTTGACGCCTCGCTCAAGGCGCCGCCTCGCAACCATTGCCGCCATCGAAACCAGCAGTTTGTCCTTTTCACGGGGCGTCAAATTCATCGTATCTCCCTAGCAGTGCCATACCCGAGGTTCAGTAAAGCCGAGCGGTCCGAGGCAGGCCGTGTACAGGTCCAGAATCAGTGATCTTAGCGTCTTGATTTCACGGGCGATCAAACGAACAGCGATGAGCTGACCGAGATCCGACGCTCCGCCCACGACTTCACTACCCTCGAGTCTTGTGCGGATGTTGGCAAGGAGTGCCGTGTCGTAATCGCCAACGAACACAATCGTCGCGCAGCACCTGCCCGCGCCCAGAACGCTGGCCTGCTGTAAATGGGCATCCATCGGGCGCTGCGCTTCGCCGTTCAGGGCCAGCGCGTCAGCCAGTACCAGCTCTCCGTCTACAAGAATTTTGAAGCCGTCGAACAAATGGCCGACACGGACCGTCTCCTGCATCGCGGTTCGACCAAACACCAGGCTTTCAACAGCGAAAAGCACCGCATGTTTGCCAAGCTCAATGGTGGTCTGCCGTTCGAGGCGACTGTTGTCGAACAGAATGGTCTCCTGGGGCAGCCAACAGCCGACGGCGTTATCCTCAAGCTTGAGGTCGGTGCGGACGTAGGCCGGGCTTTGGCGGCAGTCGTAGATCCGTTCTGCAGCCCGCGTCGTGATGACGCCCCTCGTATGCTTTTCCCAGGACACCTGGGTCGAGACCTCATCGCTATCGGTTAATCCACCGGCCGTATTGATGGTAACGACCTCAACAGGCTTTGCGGCCGCATGGCGAGGCATCCGTGCCTTGAGGCAGCCCTTTTGATACAGATCCCCGAGCGAAGTGCCATGTACCGACCGGCGAAGCCGAACGCGAAGCTCGCCCTGCGAGCGCTGCAGACTAGCAGCGACCTGAGCCACTGGCGGCCTCGCGATTTGAAGGGTCTCGACGATGGGGTGTCGCTAATGTCGGCAACACGACCGAAATCGTAGCGCAGGAATACCGTAAACCAGTGCTATGCAATTTGCTGGACAACTCCAACTTACCAAGTAGCCACTTCCATGCGCCGCCCTGACAGCCACTGGAACCGGGGAATAGATGCTTCAGACGATATACTCGGACTGCTCGCTGAGCAAGGCCGTCGGGTGCCCACGCGATCTACCGTGTCGTATGTCACCTCACTCGAAGCGTCGGGGCGAAGGTGGGTCCGGGTCGCGTCCCCTTAGCCAGGATCTGTCACTCTTCAGCGCTCAATCGAAGGAATCCGGCTGCAAGCCCCGTTATCCAGGTGACATAGACGAAGCCGACAATACGCTCGTACGCGCCGATCCAGTTCTCGTTGACGAGCAGGATCAGCGGCACGAGCCAAAGCCAGACACCAAGGCACACCAGGCTGAACATACCGAGCCAACGCGACAAGCGGGACAGGCCCGGCTGTAGCGCCCCCATGGCAAAGCCGGTTGAGCTGGCCACGATCCAGAGCGGGTCGTTGGCATCCGGGCCGCTAAGCGCGGCGGGTTCGGCGGCCGAGAAAAAATACGCCGTGTACAGCAGTACGGCACCGCTAGCGACCAGAAGATATCGCCCACTTGTCCACAGTCGGCCGGAGTCGAGACCAGCGATGCCGACGGCAAGTGTGATGTGCGCGGTGCTGAATAGCACCAGCCCGAGCGTGTGCAGAATGCCCCAGGGCGGTCGGCTCAGTGCGTTCACTGGCGTCGATACGGCGTCCTGCCCGCTGATCAGCAGCACGACGATGTGCAGGAAGGGTGTCAGCAACGATGCGATTAAGGCGACTCGCAACCACATGAAGACGGTCTCTGGACGGGCCCGGACGGGATAGACCGGGTGCTCGTGAGTCTACACCGGCGGAATCACGCCGTCGCTACGCAGCAATAAGCCTGGCGTAACTCTGCACGGCAAGGAGGAAGAGGCAGAGCAGTATCGCGATCAACGGTGTGACGGGCAGTCGTCCCCCTGGAGCCTCGGACAGCCGCAGTCGAAAGTACGAGGCATTCACCAGCACGAAGACGATCAGGATGACGAAGCTGGTGGTCTCAGCAAGGGTCACAAGCGGCAGCGCCAGGGCGAACAGAAGGACGGCGGCGCCTGTGAACAGCGTTGCCCGGATCGGCGTATGGGTGCGCGGTGAAATGCTGGCAAACCAGGGCGGCAGCGCGCCGTCGCGTGACAGACCATAAAGAATGCGTGAGGCCATGATGATCTGTGCCAGCGCGCTATTGCTAACCGACAACAGGCTCAGCAGCGCGATGAGCCCCCGTGAATTCGGGTGTCCGGCAGCCGCGACGACGTCAACCAGCGGCGCTTTGGACACCGCCAGCGAAGCCGGATCCAGCGACAGTACGGCTACCAGCGCAACCAGCACGTACAGGAATGCGGACAGCGCCAGCGCCAGGTAAATGGAAAGGGGCAAAGTGCGTCCAGGATCTCTCG
The DNA here is from genome assembly GCA_964522355.1 of uncultured Woeseiaceae bacterium. Classification (GTDB taxonomy): domain Bacteria; phylum Pseudomonadota; class Gammaproteobacteria; order Steroidobacterales; family Woeseiaceae; genus JBFGFX01. The sequence goes on from CAZFVT010000230.1 coordinate 4,088, forward strand.
CCTCCTCGGCCACGTTCACCATATCTTCAAAACCGATAAACGCGTAGAAAGCGAGGAACGCGCCGAAGGTAATGCCCGTCCAGGCGCCCAGTTCTGCAGGCGGGATCAATTCCGGCCAGGTAACGGCCAGCGGCATCAGCGATCCGCTGGCGTAGTAAACGACGATCATCAACCCGGCAATGGACAACACGGTGATGGCCGCTGCTACCAGCACGGACTCGAGAATGCCCCACAGCGCAACCAGGCAGAGCAAGGTCGTGAATCCGATGATTACGAGGGTTGCCGGGAGCTCGACGAACACGCCCAGGTAGCCGGCAAAGCCATTGGCGATCGTTGCGGCTGATACGACGCCGGTGACGACGACGGCAATGCCCGTAAGCCAGGCCAGGGTCGGGCTGCGGAGCCCCTCCTTTACGTAAACAGCCTCGCCGGCGCTGCGGGGGAAACGCGCGGACAGATTCGCGTAGGAATGCGCGGTAAGGGCGGCAATCAGGGCGGATACCAGGAAAGCGACGGGCGCATAAATACCTGCCCGCCCTGCCACGGCGCCGATCAGTACATAGATGCCCGCTCCGACAATGGTGCCCAATCCGTAAAAAGTGAGCAGCGGCAGGGTCAGTCGGCGCTGCAACCCACCCTGCTGCATCTCAGCAGGCGACACGATGCGGGACAGAAGCAACGAAAAGAGTAATCAACGGCATAGGCCTAGTTTAGCGGCAAGCGGCTTTCAGAGCGCCTCGTTCCGGATAGCTTCGAGACGGCCTACCGAAGCCTTCGCGATAGCCACAGGCAGCCGACGACAACGAGGATGTAGGCCGGCAGAAACAGAAAGAAGGTCGATACGACGCCAAGGTTTGTCGTCGGCAGACCAACTGCCTGTATGAATTCCTTCACGTCTGCGGGCGCCGCAAGAAACCAGGGGTGCGGATTAAATCCAAGACCTCTCGGCGCCGCCAGCCAGGCCGTCGCATGAACGATGCCGGCTACCGCAGCAACGCCGGCGATAAGGCCCAGCAGAGTCGCGGCCAGAGGCCGTGCGGGCGACTGTTTGCCGGTAGTCATGTCACAGGTCCTGGCCGGTCACTCTCAATCCCAACGCGTAGTCGACTTATAACCCGAGGCGATGTAGTTTCCTAGAACGCGCACTGGAAATCGGCCGGACGCGCCGCAGGGCGACGCCGCGCCGGTCCTTCTTGTACCGCATGAGACCATTCAGGGAGGAGCAACGAAATGCAAAGGAAGACACTTCAACGGCTCAGCTTACTCTTGGCAAGCGTCCTGCTGGCAAGCTGCGGGCCCGGCAGCAGCCCGGGCGCTCGACTTGAGCTCTCCGTTGCCAGCGATAACCGCGACGTGATTCGCTACGTCCAGCGAATTCTGTATGCACGATTGAGTGACGCCTCCGGCGGGATGCTGTCTGACGTCCGCACCAGCTACTTCGAGGACAGCGAAAAGCTCGTCTTCGACATCATGCACAGCGCGCCTGACGAGGACGGACTGCGCTATCTGTATGAAACCAAGGGCGATTACCGGGTGTCTGCGACCGGCAGCGATGGCCAGCCGATCG
>CAZFVT010000231.1:0-5646 GCA_964522355.1 uncultured Woeseiaceae bacterium
CTCGACCGGATCGGCGCCGCGCCCGGCACGATGACCCTGATTGACGCTGCGCAGGCAGACGCCCTGTACGCCAGCATGGGGCCGGCGACGGAAAAGTCGGGCGGTTCGGTCGCCAATACGGTTGCCGGGTTTGCCAACCTGGGCGGATCGGCCGGCTACATTGGTCGCGTCAGGGACGACCAGTTCGGCGCCGTGTTTGTGCACGATATGAAGTCACTGGGCGTCGATATCCGCACGAAGCCTGCAAGCGACGGAGCGCCGACGGCACGCAGCCATGTGCTCATAACGCCCGATGGTCAGCGGACCATGCAAACCTATCTCGGCGCCTGCACCGAACTCGGGGTCTCCGACATCACGCCGGACACCCTGGGCGAGAGCGACATTGTTCTGCTCGAGGGCTATGTCTGGGACCTGCCGGAGGGCCCGGCGCTCACGGAAATGGCGATCAAGCTGTCGAAGGCGTCGGGCGCAAAAGTCGCCCTGTCGCTGTCGGACTCCCTTTGCGTCGATCGTCACAGGGCTAGCTTTATGGATGGCGTCAGGGACGGCGTCGATATCGTGTTTGCCGACGAAGACGAGATGATGGCGCTGTTCGAGGTCGACAGCTTTGAGGCGGTGCTGCCCGCGATAGAGGGCCTGGACAACCTGTTCGTCATGACCCGCTCGGCAAAGGGTTCGGTCATCGTGCACGGTGACCAGCAGGTGCAGCAGGATGCCATCGCCGTGGAATCCGTCGTTGATACCACCGGGGCCGGCGATGCGTACACGGCCGCTTTCCTTTACGGACTGTCGCGGCAGGAATCACTGGCGGAATGCGCCCGGCTTGGCACCTGGTGCGCCACCCGGGTTATCCAGCAGCTGGGCGCCCGGCTGGAAAGCAACGTACTTGAGGGTTACAGCGACGCGTTCTGATCGCCCGGTTCACCGATGAATCGGGAGGCTGGAAAGGGGGACACGAACATGCACACTCTGACTCGACGCCTGATGTCGGTACTGATTTTCTCGGTCATGACGGGTTCTGCTCTGCCCGCAGGCGCTTCGGAAGCGCTTTACCTGGCTAACGAGGGCATCCTCGTGCGGGATGGCGAGACCAAGGTGCTGTTCGATCCGCTGTTCGAAAACGGTTTCGGCCAGTATCAGCTGATGCCGGAGCGCATGCAGAGAGATCTCCTGTCGGGCCAGCCTCCCTTCGACAACGTGGACGCTGTGTTCGTCAGCCACGCGCACGGTGATCACTTCTCGGCGCGACTCATACTCGCCTACCTGCGCGCGCAGCCCGTGGTGGTGCTCTACGCGCCGGCTCAGGCCGTAACTGCGCTGCGTGCCGCGGCGGGCGACGGCGATCAGGCGTTGTTTTCGCGGGTCACGGGCATCGCGCTGGACAGCAGCGACGAAGTGCTCGACTTCGAGGTCGGTGACCTGTCGCTGCGAGTGTTTCGAGTACCGCACTCCGGCTGGCCGGACCGGCGCACCGACATAGAAAACCTCGTCTTCCAGGTGACCTTGAAGGATGGAACGACCGTTGCTCATTTCGGCGACGCCGATGCGAATCCCCGGCACTTTCGCGCCACGGCATCACTCTGGGACTCGATGCCCACGGATCTCGCCGTGCCGCCCTACTGGTTTCTGACGTCAGGTGGCGGAAAGGAAATTCTGCAGGAGATCGTGCAGGCGGATCGGGCGGTCGGCTCTCACGTGCCCACTTCCGTGCCGGATGATCCGGCCGAGCGCCAGCTGGAGCTACTTGGGCTCGAGCTGTTCACCGAGCCGGGCCAGGTTCAGGCCATTCGCCCGTAGCATCGTAAGTACGCCGAAATCGCACCCGGGCATGAGAACCCGCCGAGGCCTTAGCTTCGCCTAATCCGCCTACCGGCCGATGGGATGCCAGGTTGTCTTCACTTCCTGGGTCTCGCGTATGAGGTAGGGGTCATTCGCTCCAGCGGCAAGCCAGTCGCGATCCGTTCGCGCGCAGACGCGCTTCAGGTTCGCCGCCGCTTCAGCCTGGATCGTCGCTCCGGCGCCGTCATCATCGTCGCAATAGACCACCGCGTTGACGTCCATATGCGAGGCGAACTGGCCAAGCAGTTCATCGCGATAGCCGGTCAGCAGGTTGACCACGCCACCGGGAACGTCCGAGGAATTCACCACCTCGGCAAAGCTGACCGCGGACAGGGGCTGGCCGCTGGATGCGAGCACGACACAGGTGTTTCCGCCGACGATGGCGGGTGCGATGTTCGACACCAGGCCGAGCAGCCCGTTGGCTTCGGGCGCCAGGATGGCAACGACGCCGGTCGGTTCCAGCACCGAGAAATTGAAATGCGAGGAACTGACCGGGTTTACCGCGCTGAACACCTGTTGATACTTGTCTGACCAGCCGGCGTAGTAAATCAGGCGATCGATCGACGTCTCTACCTCGGTCTTCGCTTTGCGCTTGCTGCTGCCCTGGGCTACGAGTTCATCGATAAACTGTTCGCGGCGGCCTTCCAGCATCTCGGCAATGCGATAGAGAATCTGGCCGCGCAGGTAGGCGTTGGTTGCCGCCCAGCCGGCGCTGGCTTTTCGCGCCGCGACCACGGCATTGCGAAAATCCTTGCGGCTGGAACGACAGACGTTGGCGATGACTCGTCCCTTAGCGTCCTCGAGCGCGAAGTAGCGACCCGACTCGGTGCGCGGAAACTTGCCGCCAATGTAAATTTTGTAGGTCTTCGTGACCGGAACGCGCTGCGCATTACTTGCCATCTCAGGCCTCCAGGTCCAGGTACGCGTCGAGGCCGTGCAGGCCGCCTTCGCGGCCGACGCCGCTTTCCTTGTAGCCACCGAAGGGCGAGGTCGGGTCGAACTTGTTGAACGTATTTGCCCAGATGACGCCGGCACGAATGCTCTGCGTCATCTTGAAGATCTTCGCGCCCTTGTCCGTCCAGACGCCCCCCGAGAGGCCGTAGGGTGTGTTGTTTGCCTTGGTAATCCCTTCCTCCATCGTCCGGAAAGTCTGGATCGCGAGTACCGGGCCGAAGATCTCCTCCTGCACCACGCGGTTCGACTGGGACACGCCGGTCAGAAGGGTTGGCCGGCACCAGTAGCCCGTACCCGGGACATCATTGCCGCCCTGGTAAATCTCAGCACCTTCCTCGCCGCCGATCTTGAGGTAGGACTGAATCGTCTCGAGCTGCTGTGCCGAATTGATGGCACCGATGTCCGTGTTTTTGTCCAGCGGATCGCCGACGATCAGCGTCTCCATGCGATCTTTCAACCGGGTGATGACTTCATCAGCAACGCTTTCCTGGACCAGAAGGCGCGACCCGGCACAGCACACGTGACCCTGGTTGAAGAAGATGCCGTTGACGATGCCCTCGACCGCCTGGTCGATCGCTGCATCTTCGAAAACCAGGTTTGCGGCCTTGCCCCCGAGCTCCAGCGTGTACTTCTTGCCAGTGCCCGCGAGCGCCGCCTGGATCCCGCGCCCAACGGCAGTCGAACCGGTAAAGGCAACCTTGTCGACCCCGTCGTGCTCGACGATCGCTGCGCCGGTCTTGCCATCGCCGGTAAGAATGTTCACGACACCCGGCGGTACGCCCGCATCACGGATGAGCTCGGCCAGCTTGAGCGCCGTCAGCGGTGTCGTCTCGGCGGGTTTGAGAACCACGGTGTTGCCGCAGGCCAGGGCCGGGGCGATTTTCCATGCGGCCATCAACAACGGGAAGTTCCAGGGAATGATCTGACCGGCAACGCCTAGCGGCCTGGGTGACCGTCCCGGGAACGCGTAGTTGAGTTTGTCAGCCCAGCCGGCGTAGTAAAAGAAATGAGCGGCGGCGAGCGGAATGTCGATGTCACGGGACTCGCGGATAGGCTTGCCGCCATCGAGAGACTCCACCACAGCAAACTCGCGGGCTCGCTCCTGGAGCAGGCGGGCAATTCGGAAGATGTACTTACCGCGCTCCGCGGGCTTGAGCCTGGACCAGCTTCCCGAATAGGCCTTTCTCGCCGCCGTCACGGCCGCGTCCACGTCCGCAGCGCCGGCGGCCGACACGGTCGCGAGCGTTTCCTCGGTCGCCGGATTCACGGTGTCGAAGGTGCCGCCCTCGGCCGGCTCGACGAACTCCCCGTTGATGAACAGTCCATAACGGTCTTCGAGGCGAATGTGGTCGGTGCTTTCTGGCGCCGGCGCGTAGCTCCAGCCGCCGTCGAACGCCAGTGCTTTTGCTTTGGTTTCCACGTTTAGCTTTGTCGTCCTGTGTCTTCCGACTGCCAACCGAAGCGGTCGGTCAGTCGATGGAGAAATAATCGCCGGACTGGTAGCGCCCGGTCGCCTGCTTCTGCAGCTGCATCAGCACATCGTTCGCCAGCGAGCTCGCGCCGAAACGAAACCACTCCGGCGTCATCCACTCGTTGCCGAGCGTTTCGTGCAGCATTACCAGGTAGTGTAGCGCCAGCTTGGCCGAGGAAATGCCGCCGGCGGGTTTCATGCCAACGCGCCTGCCCGTCTCGCGCCAGTAGTCGCGTATCGCCTGCAGCATCACGAGGGTTACCGGCATCGTCGCCGCCGGCTGTATCTTGCCGGTAGACGTCTTTATGAAGTCAGCGCCGGCGTGCATGGCCAGGATGCTCGCACGCCGCACCCGGTCGAGCGTGCCAAGTTCGCCTGTCTCTAGTATCACCTTCAGATGCGCCGGCCCGCAGGCGTCCTTGACCGCGGCAATTTCGTCAAACACGTAGTTATAGTCGCTGCGAAGGAACCGCCCGCGCGAGATCACCATGTCGATTTCATCGGCCCCTTCACTGACCGCAATGCCGGTTTCCTCCAGCTTGATCTCGAGTGGCGACATGCCGCTCGGGAATGCCGTCGCGACCGAGGCAACGTTGATATCGCGATCCCCGAGCGCCGCTTTTGCAACTCCGACCATGGTTGGGTAAACGCAGACGGCGGCCACGCTCGGCAGCCCGGGCAACGCATCGTGAAGGTGCATGGCCTTCTGGCAAAGCTGGCGAACCTTGCCCGGTGTGTCCTGGCCTTCAAGGGTCGTCAGATCGATCATCGACAGCGCGAGTTTCAGGCCGTCGACCTTGGTTCGGGCCTTGATGCTGCGACTCTGGAAGCGAGCCACGCGCTCCTCGACGCCAACCTCATCGACCGGCGGAATCCGGTCGAGATCGGGCAAGGCGGATTCTTTCAGCTGCGCTGCATTGCTCATGGTTCAGCCGGCGCTGAGCGCCGTCTCCAGTGCGACCGTTATCATCTCGTCGAACGTCGTTGCGCGGTCTTCCGCGCTAAGCGCCTCGCCGCTGCGTATGTCATCGCTGACCGTGCATATCGCCAGCGCTTCGATGCGATGTTCGGCAGCCAGCGGATAGAGGCCTGCCGCCTCCATCTCGACCCCGAGCACGTCGTATTTCGCCATCAGGTCAAACATCTCCGGCTGCGGGGTGTAAAAGAGGTCGGCGGAAAACAGGTTTCCTACGTGATAGGAGACCTTGTTGGCCTCCGCGGCTTTGACGGCGTGGTTGACCAGCGAAAACGTCGCTATCGGCGCGAAATCGAAGCCGCCGAAACGCATGCGGTTAACGCCCGAGTCGGTGCAGGCGCCCACGCCGATGAGGACATCGCGCAGCCTGACGTCGGGGTGTGAGGTACCGCAGCTGCCGACGCGC
>CAZFVT010000232.1:0-5637 GCA_964522355.1 uncultured Woeseiaceae bacterium
AGACCAAGGCTTCATTTTCATGACCGTACTCCTGGTTGTGAGGTTTCCCTGCCCGGAGCGCATCTCCGAGGCTGGAACAGAGCATAGGCCGGAGCCCATGAATGCTTCCTGAACAGGAATACGGACGGGAACGAGCTATTCGGCGGCGGATCGGGCCTTCTGGGCCTGCCAAAGCGCGTCGAGACCGGCGGCATCAAGCTCCGAGAGCTGCTGCCCGCGATCGGCGGCATCGGCTTCAACGCCTCGGAATCGCGTTTCGAACTTGCGCGTTGCCCCGACCAGCGCGGCCTCCGGATCGATGCCCAGGGGCCGGGACAGGCTGGTCAGCGTCAGCAACAGGTCGCCCAACTCCTCGGCCATGGCCTCGGGTGAGCCGTCGCTGACGGCGGCGTCCAGCTCGGCAAGCTCTTCATCAACCTTGGCACGCACGCCGGCCGTGTCTTCCCAGTCGAAGCCGACCGCCGCGGCTCGCTTGCCGGTCTTGGCGGCACGGGACAGCGCCGGCAGAGCAACCGGGATATCGTCGAGCACACTGACCTTCGAGTTCGGGCTTCGCGCCTCCCGCTCGGCGGTCTTTATGGCCTCCCAGCTGCCGTCCACTGCCCCGCGCGCCCGCTGCTCCTCGGTCCCAAACACGTGCGGATGGCGCCGGGTGAGCTTGTCGTTGATACCAGCCGCTACGTCCCGGAAGTCAAACTGGCCCTGCTCCTCGGCCATGCGCGCATGAAAAACCACCTGGAACAGCAAATCGCCCAGCTCCGAGCGAAGCTCGCCGAAATCTTCCCGGGCGATGGCATCCGCCACTTCGTAGGCCTCTTCGACGGTATAGGGCGCGATGCTGTCAAAGGTCTGCTCGACATCCCAGGGACAGCCTCCGTCGGGGTTACGAAGCGCCACCATAATCTCAAGTAGTTTCTCTATTTCTTTCATATTTAATTGTTTTAAATGACCTTTCGTCGAAGCTCTGCGAGCATGGTAGCGGTCGCTCCCCAGATTCTCTCGCCGCCGAAACGAAACTCGAGCAGGGGCACGGCGACGCCTTCGATGACCCGTTCCGTGCGGGTTTCGTTATCCGGATTCATAACGAAGTCGAGCGGCACCTCGAATGCGCGCTCGACCTCACCCGGGTCGAGGCTCAGGCGAATAGACTCAGGGAGCACGCCGACGACCGGCGTCACGGCGTAGCCGGTAATCGTCGGCATTGCATCGAGTACGCCGGCGATGCTGACCAGCTCGGGATGTACGCCGATCTCCTCATGGGTCTCGCGAAGCGCCGTCTGCAGGATGTCACCGTCCCCGGCTTCCATACGCCCCCCGGGAAAGCTGACCTGACCCCCATGATGCTTCAGGTCTTCAGACCGCCGCGTCAGCAGGACCGTCAATCCGCTGCGTCGCTCGACGATGGGCACCAGGACGCCGGCCGGGACGAACGCCGAACCACGCTGCCAGGACGCAGGCCAGCGGCGACCCTGCTCGAGTGCGACTTTACTGGGATCCACCGCCGGTCGCGTAGCCGCCAGGCGCTCACGAATTCGTCGAGCCGTCAGCATGGCTTCACGGGACCGCCGTCGGCCCCGCCAGGCTCAGTGTTTGAGACCACCGCGCGTCAGTTCCGCGGGGTCCAGCAGGCGATCAAGCTCTTCGTCGGTGAGGTCCGTCATCTCCCGGGCAACGTCCTTGACCGGCCGGCCTTCAGCGTAGGCGGTCTTGGCCACCTTGGCGCCAAGCTCATAGCCTATAACCGGATTCAGCGCGGTCACCAGGATCGGGTTTCGATCCAGGGCGGCGTTCAGGTTGTCTTCGTTAACCTTGAAACCGGCGATGGCCTTGTCGGCCAGCAGCCGACTGGCATTGGCCAGGATCCCAATACTCTCCAGCAGGTTCCGGGCTACCACCGGCAGCATGACATTGAGCTGGAAATTGCCCGACTGGCCGCCAACCGCGATAGTCGCGTCGTTACCGATTACCTGCGCAGCAACCATCGCCGCCGCTTCCGGAATGACCGGGTTGACCTTGCCGGGCATGATGCTGGAGCCCGGCTGCAGGGCCGGCAGCTCAATTTCGCCGATGCCGGCCAGCGGCCCGGAGTTCATCCAGCGCAGATCGTTGGCAATCTTCATGATGCTAACCGCGAGAACGCGCAGCTGACCCGACACTTCAACCGCCGCATCCTGGCTGGAAAGCGCTTCGAACAGCGAATCATTCTGGCGGAACGCAACGCCGGTCTGCTCGCTGAGCAGCACCGCGACCTTGTCACCGAACTTGGGATGCGCATTGATGCCGGTGCCGACGGCGGTGCCGCCCTGGGCCAGCGCGCAAAGTCGCTGCATGCTGTCGCCGAGCCGCGCCGCGCCGTTGTCGATCTGGGCACGCCAGCCATTGAGTTCCTGCCCCAGGGTGACCGGCATGGCATCCATGAGGTGAGTCCTGCCGGTCTTGACGGTGTCACCCGTCGCCTCGGCTTTCTCGCCAAGCACGTTGCTGAGATGCTCCAGCGCCGGCAAAAGCTGCTGGCTGATCGCCAGGGCGGCGCTGACGTGCACGCAGGTCGGGATGACGTCGTTGCTGGACTGGCTCATGTTGACGTGGTCGTTCGGATGCACCGGTTTGCCCAGACTGTCCGAGGCGAGGTGCGCAATGACCTCGTTGGCGTTCATATTGGAACTCGTGCCGGAACCGGTCTGGAACACATCGATAGGAAACTCGCGATCGTGCTCACCGCTAGAGACGGCAAGTGCCGCCTGCTGGATGGACACCGCCGTATCCGACGACAGTAGACCAAGCTCGGCGTTCGCGCCCGCTGCCGCCCATTTGACGAGACCCAGCGCCTCGATGAAGCGGCGGGGCATTGGCACACCGCTGATCGGAAAATTATCGACGGCACGCTGCGTTTGCGCGCCCCACAACGCATCTTCGGGCACTTCCAGTTCGCCCATGCTGTCCTTCTCGATGCGGAATGCTTTTTTGCTCATCTTTCTCGGGTCTCCAGGCCTTGCAGCTCGTCGATTCGGCAGGCCGTCTCTTCAGGTTTGATCGTGTATGATCCGCGCTTTCAGCCACTGATTCAAACGCCCGATGACCACCAATCGCCTGAAGGCGCTCTCGCCCGCCGACGGCCGCTATGCCGGCAAAGCTGACGGACTCCGTGACCTGCTCAGCGAGTATGGCCTGATTCGCTTCCGAGTCCTCGTAGAAATTCGCTGGCTGCAATGCCTTGCCGACAGCGACGCCGTGCCGGAACTCCCGCCCTTCGATGCCGTCGTCAAGACGCTGCTGAACAACCTGGTCGACAACTTCTCCCTGGAAGATGCCAAACGCATAAAGGAGATCGAGGCGTCCACCAACCATGACGTCAAGGCGGTCGAGTATTTCCTCCGTGAAAAGCTCAGCGACGGCCGGGATCTCGGCCCCATCGGCGACTTCATTCACTTCGGCTGCACGTCAGAGGACATCAACAACCTGGCCTATGCGCTCATGCTCCGACACGCCCGCGACGACGTGCTGGTGCCCGCCATGCGCGAGGTGCATACGAAACTTCGGTCGCTGTCCGAGGAGCTTGCCAATGTGCCGATGCTGTCCCGCACGCACGGCCAGACCGCGAGCCCGACAACCGTCGGCAAGGAAATCGCCAACGTGCTTTCGCGCCTGACGCAAGCCCGCCAGGCCGTCGCCGACGTGCAGATCCGTGGCAAATTTAATGGCGCGGTCGGCAACTTCAACGCGCACGTCGTTGCCTATCCGGACTGCGACTGGCCATCGATCAGCGAGCAGTTCGTGGCGTCGCTGGGCCTCGATCCGAACGCCATGACCACCCAGATCGAACCGCCTGACTGCACGGCTGAGCTCTGCCATGCGCTGATGCGCTATGACACGGTGCTCATCGACTTCGCGCGCGACATCTGGAGCTACGTCTCGCTGGGTTACTTCAGGCAGCGAGCTGTCGCCAACGAGGTTGGCTCCTCGACGATGCCGCACAAAGTGAATCCGATCGATTTCGAGAACGCCGAGGGCAACCTGGGCGTAGCGAATGCCCTGCTCGGCCACTTCGCCGACAAGCTGCCGATATCGCGATGGCAACGAGACCTGACCGACTCCACCGTGCAGCGGAATTTCGGCGTGGCGTTTGCCCATATCGTCATCGCCCTGGCGTCGCTGTCGAAAGGGTTGGGCAAGCTCGAAGCCGACGAGCAGACGATCGCGAAGGACATTGACGCCGCCTGGGAGGTCCTTGCGGAGGCGGTGCAGACCGTCATGCGGCGCTACGGCATTCCGGAGCCCTACGAAAAGCTCAAGGCGCTCACCCGCGGCAAGCCGGTGACGGAAGAACTGCTCACCGAGTTCATCGCCGACCTCGACATTCCCGAGGAGGCCCGTAGTCGCCTCAAGGCGCTAACGCCGGCCACGTACACGGGCCTCGCACGGGATTTAACCCACAACAAGGCCGGCTAGGCGCCAACGTTTCAGCACTGTTGCTGAATAGCGAGAATCGTTCTCATCGAGGCGCGCGGAAGCCCTTGATCGCGTTCCGAATAACACGAATTTTGCGAGCGGGAAAAACGTGACGTAGTCGGCTAGCGCTTGAGGGCCCTGCCGTTACTATGGTCAGGCAGTTCCTAGCTGCCTGTATGACGCTGCAATGGCACGTCTGAGATTCAGCAGATTGGAGCCGTGACTGGTCGACCGTACTTGCGCAGAACCATGCACGGTACGGTGATAACGTATTGCCTGCCATTGGGCAATTTCGGACATACTTGGGGAAACATGGAACCAGCCAGAGAAAAAGGCCGCCGATGGGTCATCTCGACCCGCGAAGAGATGCGGCTCGCGGCTATCGAAGTCGCCAGCCGAGCGACCCGACGCCTCTCGATCTACACCCATGATCTCGAACCCGGCATCTATGACGATCACGAGTTTCTCGAAACCGTCAAACAGATGGTCCTCAAACGTCGTTATTCGCGTATTCGAGTACTCCTTGCCGACCCGACCCGAGCCATCAAGAACGGCAACCAGTTCGTTGCGCTTGGCCGACGCCTGAACACCTACATCGAGTTCCGCAACGTTCGCGAGGACCTGCAGAACTATCCCGAAAGCTATCTCATCGCCGACGACTTTGCCCTGGTGTTCCGCCAGGACGCCGAGCGCTGGGAAGGCATCGCCGACACCTACGAGCCGGCGGTCGCAAAGATGTACGGCAACACCTTTGACGAGATCTGGCAGGCCAGCGAAGTCGAGATCGAATTTCGCCAGCTCGGCATCTGAGGCGTTTGCGGCCCATGCCCGTCACTGATGTCACCGCCGGCGCCGTCGTCGAACGCGATGGAAAGTACCTGATCATTGAGGAAGTCGCCTCGGGTCGACGGGTCCTGACCCAGCCGGGCGGACACATCGAAGCCTGCGAATCCTCGGAATTCGCCGTCGAGCGAGAAACGCTCGAAGAAACCGGGTGTATCGTCCGTGCCGGCGAACTGCTCGGCGTGTACGCATGGACCCAGCCCGAAACCCAGCGACAGTATCTCCGCATCATGCACATCGCCGAGTTCATCTCCCAGGATGAATGCGCAGAGCTCGACACCGGCATTATCGGCGAAAATGCCATCCACTCCAAGTTTTGCCATGCGCTTCGCGCTGCGCCTCGTG
>CAZFVT010000233.1:0-5621 GCA_964522355.1 uncultured Woeseiaceae bacterium
ATTTCTCCCGACTCCAAAGCTTTCCCCAACCTCGCCAATCGAATCAATTCGGACCTGGCAGACAGCCGACAAGATGAAAAAACAACGCGGCCGCCTGGCCGAAGAAACCGGGGATAACGACAACTTCCGCGTCAAGCGCTACATCGCCAAATACACCATCAATCCGGCTATCGCGCACGGCATATCCGATTACATTGGCACCATAGAGCCCGGCAAACTGGCCGACCTTGTGCTCTGGTCGCCCGCGTTCTTCGGCGTTAAGCCTGATCTTGTGCTCAAGATGGGCAGTATTGCGGCGGCCGCCATGGGTGACCCGAACGCATCAATTCCGACCCCACAGCCGGTACATTATCGACCCATGTTTGCGAGCTATGGTGGCGCACTGACGGAAAGTGCCGTCACGTTTGTATCGCAGGCAGCTATTGATAACGACGTTAAGGCCTCGCTCGGACTTGCGAAGACGGTCCTGCCGGTCAGCAATACTCGCGGCGGCATCAACAAGCAGAGTATGCGCCTGAACGATTACTGCCCGGATATTGACGTCAATCCTGAAACCTACGAGGTGCGAGCCGACGGCGAACTGTTGACGTGTGAGCCGGCAACGGAGTTGCCCATGGCTCAGCGCTACTTCCTGTTCTGATCAATGATACGCGCCACCCGCATCCGCTCGGTTGTAGCCGCTGACGTTGCCACCGACGCTATTGAGCTTGATTTCGACCAGCGGCACCGGCGACGAATAGCCATGACCAGCCGGGCCGGGCGCGAGTTCCTGCTCGACCTGCCTCGTGCCGTGGCGATCAGGCACGGCGACGGTCTCGAACTGGAGGATGGCACGGTGGTCTTCGTGCACGCAAAACCGGAGGCCGTCGCTGACATTACGGCGAATGATGACGAACACCTGAATCGCATCGCCTGGCACTTGGGAAACCGGCACCTGCCCACCGAAATCCTGAATGGTCGCCTGCGCATTCGGGAAGATCACGTCATCGTCGATATGGTGCGGCAGCTCGGCGGCAAAGTGGAGTGCAAGCAGGCGCCGTTTCACCCGGAAGGCGGGGCCTATGCGGGGCACGGTCATGCGCACTAGCGGCACGCTTTATAAACTCCAGTCGTGGCTTTCACCATCGTATCCTGTCGGCGCTTATGCCTTCTCGCACGGCCTGGAGAATGCCGTGGAGACCTCGCTGGTTACCAACGCCACCGAGGTGTGCGACTGGGTAGGAAATCTGGTGTCCTTTGGCAATGGCTTCGCCGATCTGGTTTTCCTGAGCGCGGCCTGGGAGGCGACGGTTAAAGGCGAAGATCTGTCCGCTATTGTCGGGCAGGCCTATGCGTTTCAATTCACGCTCGAGCTACGCGTCGAATCCACCGCACAGGGAGCCGCTTTTCTGACCGCAACGCGCCAGGCGTGGCCATGCAGTGCGCTTGAGCGAATTCCCTCAGATAACCAGATAGCCTATCCGGTTGCGGTCGGGGTCACTGCGGCCGGGCACGCAATCGACAAGGTAGATTCGATGCAGGCCTACGCGCACGCATTCGTCGCCAACCTGGTGTCGGCCGCGGTCCGTCTCATTCCGCTTGGGCAGACGGAAGGGCAGCAGATCATCGCGCAGCTTGAATCGGTCGTTGATCGGGCGGTTGAAGGCGCCCTGGCGACACCCATCGATCGTGTGGCAACGTCGACAATGATAGTCGATGTTGTTTCGATGAATCACGAAACCCAGTACACGAGGTTATTTCGATCATGAGCAACAACGGCCCTCTGCGGGTGGGAATTGGTGGTCCTGTTGGATCCGGAAAGACGGCACTGACCGAAGCGCTCTGCCGCAGTATGCGTGACGATTACTCAATCGCGGCCATAACCAATGACATTTATACGCGTGAAGACGCCGAGTTTCTGCTGCGTGCGGAGGCGTTGCCTGCGCAACGCATCGCCGGTGTGGAAACGGGTGGCTGTCCGCATACCGCCATTCGTGAGGATGCGTCCATGAATCTGGCCGCCATTGCTGAAATGAACAAGCAGTTTCCGGACCTGGACGTCATTTTCGTTGAATCCGGCGGCGACAATCTTGCGGCGACGTTTTCTCCGGAGCTTGCCGACGTGACCATCTACGTGATCGATGTATCCGCCGGTGACAAGATTCCACGAAAAGGTGGCCCCGGCATTACGAAGTCAGACCTGCTGATCATCAACAAGATTGATCTTGCTCCACTGGTTGGCGCCGATCTGGACGTCATGGATCGCGACGCCAGGAAGATGCGCGGCGACAAACGCTTTCTCTTCACGAATCTGAAGGCGGGTGTGGGCGTTGAGGAGATTCGTGCCGAGATTGAGAGTAAAGGCGGGCTTTGACCGTTCGGGTACTCAAGTTTGCCCGCAATGGAGTGCAGCAGCGGGTAAGCTTCATAGTCCCGATTCGCAGACGAAACACTCCGGATCCTTCTTCGAGCGGCTTCAGCTAGATAAGGCGACAAGCCGTACTCCGACTACGACTCACTCGATGGTGTGCTCCACGCCGCAGGTGCACTTCAGCTCATACTCGCTGGCAGAGGCTTTCGCCTTAGGCCGGACCCGGAGCCTCGACCTATGGATGTGCCTACGGCCTTGCCGCTCGCTCCGTCTGGTAAGCCCGCGCCTCCGCAAGATCGTAGGTGATATAGAACTCCGTCTGATAGGCGCCCCAGGCGCCTCGTTCTATGGCGACGTTCAGCGCCCTGAGGCGATTCGGCGGTAGGCGAAGAACGATGACCTGACCGATGCCCATCATCACGTAATGGTCGACGATTTCGACCTCATCGGGCGGGAACGACTCATTGAACCCGGTGTTTCGTAGCAGCTCGGCCCGCTGCACGTTGTTCATGGACTGGTCGTGCTTCAGGAAGACGGTGAGCAGGATGCGCTCTTCATCAGGCAGCAGCAGTCGTTCCGGATCGAATCCCTGGGCGTACGCAAGGGAAAGGGTGAGCAGGTAGACCGCCAGCAGTTTGGTTAGATGTTTCATAGGGCTCCTCCGAGGCTTGGGAATAGAGGCAAGCGATTGTTCAGGGCTCAGGTCACTTAACCTGTATCAGCAAGGGTGATTAATTGTCTGTTCAATATGAAAAAAGCTTTCGACGCGCGTTTGTCGGCGGCGGTTAGTGGCACAGTTAGCGAGTACCCGAGACGTCTGCCTGAGCTCGGTAACCATCAAAATCGATAAAAATAAAAGATATCACTAAAGACCGACAAAAATTGGAAAATCGGGTTTTTGCGGATATTACGTATCGTAATCTGCAACCCGGCAGGTAGGCTTTCGCCCCAAGATGCTTTCCCAAACAACGCGCGGGTAACCGGAAAGGAAACCGAAATGTCGAAACTCAATATTGGCCGTATTCTGATCGTCGTTGGGCTCGTCGTTGGACTTGAGAGCCTCAGGCAGACGTTTTCTCACATTGGCGATCCGCTTTACACGGTGCAGCCAGCCTTTGGCGGCGGCACGACGCATGCCTGGTACCACGCGCTTCGTGAAGTCATGGGCGACCTGGCGACCATCGGGATCCTGCTGACCGTGCTGTTTGCTAACGACAGCTGGCGCACGCCGGTTACCTGGTGGATTTCTCTGGCGCTCATGTTTGGCTACTACTCACCATTCTGGATCGGCATGCCCTTCAACGCCGAGCTCGCCGCACCGTCGCTATCCATCGAGATTCGGCACATTGCACAGGCGGCGGTCCCGGTGATCGGTTTGTTTCTCGCTCGTTCTGCGTTCTATGGCAGTGAATCTGCGGTCAATGCGCCAAAGGGTGAGGGCAGCACCGCCTGACGGGTTGCTTTCGCCTGCGGGTCCGTGACAATGGCCTGAGTTCCAGTCAGCGAGCCCGGTAAGCCCATGTCCTCGAATATGCTGCGCAGCCTCTCTGTTTGTTTCCTCATTGTGCTGGCGGGCCCGGCGCTCGCGGACGAGCGCCTCGAAGCCTTGCTCGATGGAACCGACACAACTCCCGAGTTAAGTGGCCTGCAGGTGGCAGTCATGGAAGGAGGCCGTGCCACGGAGAGCGTTGCGCTCGGTTTTGCGCAGCGCCCGGCGTCCGGACCGGTACCGCTGCGACGGGATCATAAGACTCGGGTTGCGTCGATTTCGAAACTGGTGGTCGCCATTGGCGTCATGCAGCTGGTCGAGACGGGGCGCGTTGATCTCGATGCCGACGCCTCCGACTATCTCGGCTGGACCTTGCGTAATCCTGCGTTTCCCGAGCTGGCGATCACCACGCGTCAGCTCCTGGCCCATACCTCATCGGTGCGTGACGACACCCGCTACTTCATCGCGGCCGGTGCCGGTGGTCTCAGTGACTTCTTCGATCCCGCCTCCGACTACTGGGACGGGGGTCGGCATTTCACGAGTCAGCCGACTGAGGCTCCAGGCCGCTATTTTGAATACGCCAACCTGAACTTCGGCCTTCTCGGTACGGTGATCGAGCGCGTCTCTGGCCAACGTTTTGACCAGTACATGAAGGACCAGGTGCTTGAGCCGCTCGGCCTCAGTGCCCGATTCGATCCCTGCGACGTACCTGTAAACCAGCGTGCAGCGGCCTTTCGGCGGCGCCCGATTGACGGGGGGTGGAATCCGGGCGGCCCCTGGGTGGCTCAGGTCGACGGCGGCACGGCCCGATGTTTCTACGGCTGGCAGGATGATCGGCAAGCGAAGGAATTCCTGTCCAGCTACAAACTCGGTGAGAATGCGAGTCTCTACTCTCCGCAGGGTGGCCTGCGAGCGAGCGCCGACGAGCTGCTACAGGTGCTGCGAATGCTGGCAGCTGGCGGCGTACTGAACGGAACCCGGGTTCTCACCGACGCGTCCGTGGAGGCCTTGCTGGCGCCGGAGTGGAACCTTAATGCGGCGGGGGACAACGGCCTGTCTGCCGGCGAGGCCGAGCCGGGAGGGCCGACCGACGGCCTGATGACCAGCTACGGGCTCTCGGTACACCGCATCGATATGGCCGACTGGGGGTTCGAGGGAGGCTCTGAGCTGCTGGTTGGCCATCTCGGTGAAGCCTACGGCGTGCTCAGCCATGCGCTCTTCGATCCCGCGAGCGGCGATGGCATTGCAACGATCATCACCGGCACCGGTGACGATCCGGCGAAATCGCCGCCGGGGAGCAGTCCGCTTTACCGCGTCGAAGAGGAAGTACTGCGCTGGTGGCTTTCCCGTTAGGCGCCAGGAAGCCTGCGGTGGGTTGCGAGGGCAATGAGCGCTAAGATTCGCACACTGATTGAGCTCGCCGAGCGGGCCGGCTCATTCCACAAGAGACTGTTCGAAGGAGATCGCAGGTGAGCTACAGGGAGGCCGGTGAGCCGGCATGCACGGAAACGCAGGGTTCAGTAGACATGGTCATTGAGCCCAAGAGCAAGGACCTCGGCGAATTCACCGTCCGAAGAGCGCTACCGGCACCACGGCGGCGCATGGTGGGCCCGTTCATTTTCTTCGATCTCATGGGGCCTGCGGAGTTCGCGCCGGGGCAGGGCATCCAGGTCCGGCCGCACCCGCATATCGGCATATCAACCGTGACCTACCTGTTTGAAGGCGAAATCATGCATCGCGACGACCTTGGCTACACCCAGGCCATCCAGAGCGGCGCGGTTA
>CAZFVT010000234.1:0-5619 GCA_964522355.1 uncultured Woeseiaceae bacterium
CCTGGCTATCCTGGTATCGCGACTGGCACTGGGCGGAAAACGGTCCGAGCATCCAGCCAGCGGTGATCGTGTAGGCCAGTTCCGGACGACGCAGCTCGCCGAGCTCGGGATCGACCAGCGACGGATCACCGGGATCGAAGAAGAAGTCCAGCTCGTTGACCGAGGTGCCGGCAACGGCAACGTTGAAGCCGTTGGCGCCAACTTCAAACGCGTAGGTCGCGGCGAAGTCGATACCGGAGGACTGAATCTTACCGAAGTTGAGGCGAGTCTGACGCAGGAAGCTCAGCCCCAGGAACTGGGCAGAAGCCGGGTCACGCTCGCGCTCAAAGTTATCGCAGAACTGGTTCGGGAAGGTCGTCGAGTCGTAGCAGTTGTCGACGATGTCCTGGTCATCAACAAAGTCGATGGCGTCGGAAATCTCGATGTCCCAGTAGTCGATGGTGATGTTCAGGCCTTCGAGGAAGGTCGGCTCGAAGATCACACCAACGGTAAGGGTGTCAGCCGTTTCTTCGGTGAGGTCCGGGTTACCGCTGTTGACGCCCGAGAATCGTGCGGACAGCGGATCGGCAAAGCCAGCCGGGATACCGTCAGCCGCACAGTTCGCCTGACGAATCGGTCCGCGAGGATCACCGTTGTTGATGAGGGTATCAATCTCGGCCTGCTCACAGGGATCGATCGGGCGGAACGTCGCAGCCTGCTCGGGATCGAACAGCTCGGCAATGTTCGGCGCACGTACGGCCTGCGACAGGCTGCCGCGGAACCGGAGGTCCTCGAGCGGTGCCCAGACGAGGCTCGTCTGCCAGGTGAACGTGTCACCGATGTTGGTGTACTGCGAGAAGCGGCCGGCCATGTTGAAGGTCAGCTCTTCGGCAGCGGTCATGCCTTCCAGCAGCGGGATCTCCGTTTCAGCGAAGACTTCCCAGACGCTGTAGTCACCCGTGGAGTTGGTCACGAAGAACTCGGGGTCGAAGACCAGTGAGGTCTGACGATAGGCCGGGTTGTCCGACACCAGGGTTCCCGCCGTGCAGTCCGGGGTGTCGATCGGGCATTCGCCGCGCGTCAGGGCATCCCAGCGAGTCGTGCTCTTCTCGGTGCGGAACTCGGCGCCAGCGGCAAACAGTACGTTGCCGGCATCCAGGCCGAAGGGCAGCTCACCGTCGAGGAGACCCTGGAACACGGTCTGCTCCAGTTTGAACTCGTGTACCTCGGTGGTCATCATCCAGTCGATGTTGGCCTGGGTCGCCGCCTGGGCGCCGCCGAGGATGTTGTAAGGCACACAGGAGCCGTCGCCCGGGTTAAACGTGAAGTAACCAAAGTCGAACAGCGGCAGGTCGAAGATCGTTGTCGGCGAAACCGTCGTAGGATCGACTTCCGAGCGGCAGACCGGGTTGCCGCTGGCGTCCGTCGTAACGTCGATGGCCGCGAACATGCGGTCCATGATCGTAGCGCCGCGGTTGAAGTTCGTCAGGTTCGTCTGGCCACGGTTGAGTGAGAACTCGAAGCCCCAGCCGTTGTCCAGCTCACCCTCCATACCGACGACGAAACGCGAAACCTCGCGATCGACCGTATCGGGGCTGCCGCCGAGGTCGATCGGGTCACGCGTGATATAGAACTCGCGATCGGCGATTGGCGCCAGCTCAGCCGGGATAAACGGATTGTCTTCGGCAATGAAGAGCAGATCGTAGAAGCCGGTACCAACGCTGAAGGTATCCGTCGACTGGTCAACGAACTTCGCCTCGGCGAAGAACGATACGTTGTCCGTGATGTCGTATCGACCGCTCAGGTTGATGACGAGGCGTTCGTCGTCCGGCGTCAGCCAGTCGGGGCTGAAGCCGAAAGCGTGGATGCCTTCGCCGCCAAACTGGTTGAAGTTACCGGCGACCGCGCCGTCCTGGTAAATCTGCGGCGTGCCGTTGATGTTGTTCCAGCAGCCACCCGTCAAGCCGAAACCGTTGGCATCAAAGCTTGAGTTCCAGCCGAGGAAGGAGTCGAGGCAGTCCTCAGTACCGTTGTTGTTGAGATCGAGACCGGAGAACTCAAAGTCCGACGGCGTGATGACGCCGTGCTCGGAGCTGATGGAGAAGGTGCGGAAGCGATCGATCAGTCGAGTCGGTGAGGTGTTGGCGCGGTTAATCAGCGCCAGCTCGTCCGCCGTCAGGGTCGGCATCATGCCGAACTCATCGTTGTAATCGGCGATGAAGTCCTCTGCGCTGGTCGGAATGCGCTGACCAAACGGGTAGTTGCCAATCGCCGTGTTGAAGAACTGCTGGAACGCCGGCGTGTTCGCACCGATGTCACCCTGCTGGAAGCGCAGCGCCGGGTTGTTGTCGTCGGAGGCCACACCGTTGTTGGCGGACCAGCGGCGATCACCCTGCACGATGTGCTCGCGCTTGCGGTAATCGACCGACACCGTGAAGTTGGCGCGGTCGTTGTTGAAGTTTTTGCCCCAGGTACCGGCGATTCGGTAGTCCTCACCGTCACCCTCGCCGGAGACGCCGCCCTGCACGTCCACCTCGAAGCCTTCGAAGTCGTCCTTCATGATGAAGTTGACGACGCCCGTGACCGCGTCAGCACCGTAAATAGCGGAAGCGCCGCCGGTCAGTACCTCAACGCGTTCGATCAACGCCGGCGGGATGGTGTTGATGTCCACCGCCTGGGTGCCGGGCGAGCCCGCTACGTGGCGTCGGCCGTCGACCAGCACCAGGGTACGCTCGGTGCCCATGCCGCGAAGCTGCAGTACGGACTCACCGGCCGCGCTGAAGACACTGGAGTTGTCGGTGTCGAATGCGGAGGCGTTCGGGCCACCACTACCGGCGCCGATTTCACTGGTCAGCAGCGCGGGAATGGTTCGAACAACCTCGGCGACGTCGACCTTGCCCGACAGGCGAATGTTCTCACCGGTAACGGACTGGACGGCGACCGGAGCGCCGAGGTTCGGGTCGCGGGCGATGCGCGAGCCGGTAACGGTAATTTCGTCAACGACCTCACCTTCCTCCTGCGCGAGGAGCTGAGGCGAAGCCATAAGCATCGGCACAGAGACCGATGTAAACAGTGCGCGTGATAGCGCCGACCGAAGCCGTGGATTATTGGAAGACATCGTGGCTGATTCCCCTGGCAATGAATACAAAGTACCGGGGTCTTCTTCGGCCGCTGAACGGCTCTTTGGACCCCTTGTCCCTATAACGCCACATTCTTTATGAATTCCGGCATTTGTGCAACAAAACCACTGTCACCCCTAGTTTACAGGGGCTTTTTTGTCGCTTTTGCACCACATGCGAGCAGGCAAATAGCCGAATGGTCTATAGCGGTGCAGCTTTCGGCATAAGCGACGCGCTGAACGGCATCACCTTGAGGCCGGAGGCAGGTCGGGTGGGCGTGCCGCAGCGGCTTCAGGCCGTCGCCGGCTCGGCCGCTTCGTCCATCGTCTCGATGGTGAAGCCGGTAAACCCGTAGATGATCGATACGATCGGATTGATCAGGTTGAAAAAGACGAAAGGCAGGTAGGCGAGCGTCGCCACGCCCAGGGTCGCGGCCATGTAGGCGCCGCAGGTATTCCAGGGCACCAGCGGCGAGGTCAGCGTGCCGGAGTCCTCAATGACCCTGGACAGGTTCTTCGGCTCGATGCGCCGACGATTGAACTCGGCTTTGAACATCTTCCCCGGCAGCACAATCGCGATGTACTGGTCGGCAGCAACGATATTGATGCCGATGCAGGAAAGAACCACCGTCATGACCAGGGAGCCGGTCGATTTGGCCGCCTTGAGGGCCGATTCGATAAGCCGCGCCAGCATGCCGCTGTGCTCGAGCACCGCGCCGAACGCCATGGCGGTCAGAATCAGCCAGATGGTAACCAGCATGCTGCTCATGCCGCCGCGGGACAGCAGGTCATCAACGTCGCTGACGCCCGTGGTCGACACATAGCCATCGGCCAGCGCCAGCCAGATGCCCTTGGTCATCGCCATCGCCGGGTTCAGGTCGGGCGAGTCCGCGAAAGCGAGCACCGCCTGCGGCTGCAGGACCAGCGCCATGAAACCGCCGAACAATGCGCCGAACAGGATGGTTGGCAGCGGCGGCACTTTGCGAAACGCCATGAAGAACACGACCACGAGGGGCACCAGCGCCAGCGGCGTGATATTGAACGCCTCATCCAGGGTCGTCGACAGGGTTGTTAAGGTCTCGCTATCGCCCCCCGCGTCGACGCCGAGCCCAATGACCGTGAAGATGATCAACGCAAGGGTAAATGACGGAACCGTGGTCCACGCCATGTGGCGAATATGGGTAAACAGGTCCGTCTCGGCGACGGCCGGCGCGAGGTTCGTCGTATCCGACAGCGGCGACATCTTGTCGCCAAAATACGCGCCGGAAATGATGGCGCCGGCGGCAATGGCCGGCGACAGGCCCAGACCCAACGACACGCCGATCAGGGCAACGCCCAGGGTGCCGGCGACGGTCCAGGAGCTGCCCGTGGACAGCGCCGCGATGGCACAGATCAGGCAGCTCGCGACATAGAAGAAGCGCGGATTAAGCAGTTCGAGGCCGTAATAGATCAGCGACGGTACGGTACCGGCCATCAACCAGGTGCCGATGAGCGCACCCACCGACAGGAGGATCAGCACCGCCCCCATCGACGTGCTGATACCGTCAACGATGGCTTCGAGAATGTCTTTCCAGGCATGACCGTTCTGGATGGCGACGATGGCCGCAATGGCCGCGCCCAAGGTCAGCACGATCTGATTCGGTCCGGAGGACGAATCGGAGCCAAAGAGGTAAACGGACAGGCTGAGCATCACGACCAGTGACACGATCGGAATCAGCGCGTCCAGCAAGGTCGGCGCTTTGGGGGCTGCTTCATTCATCGAGAAGCCCGCCAAATGCTTCGACAATCAAGTAACGAGCGGTTCTTGGAAACAAGCTCAGTAGTCACCGAAAGATCCCGTCACTCCGGGAAAGACCACCGGCGATTCGTAGCCGTCTACAGAAACGCTGGCGACGCCAAACAGGTAGTTGTCGATAACGATGTTCTCCAGGGTCCAGGTATCTACCTTGCCGACGAAACGGCTGTACGTCCACTGCGGCTCGGTCGTCAGACGCCAGTAGATCTTGTAACCAGCGAGATTCTCGGCTGCTTGCCCCTCGGGCAGGTCCCAGCTCAGGGTGGTACTGGGGCGAACGGCGCCCTCGATCTCGACGTTTGCGGGAAACGGCGGCGCCATCGCCATGCCGGCCAGCGAAACGACGTTCAGGGCGGTCATCTTGCGCGCGTAGTCGAAGCTCACACCCTCGATGACGTCGCCATATTCGCGGCCATCGACCGTTCTAATGTCCTGGTGCTGGCGGTCGTAATGCTCGTGGGTTTCCATGATGCGCACGCCCGGGATGCCAACTTCGTTGAACGGACGATGGTGACCGCCGCGGCCGAAGCGATCGAGCCGGTAGATCATCATGACGTCAAGGTTCGGAATAAACTCGTCGGCCATGCGATCGACGTATCGCGCCAGGTTCCGCGAAGGCGAATCCACCTCACCGCCGCTGAAGCGACGGGTCAGGGCATCTCTTGGCGTTTCGACGTAGCGCGTGCCCTCGGAGAAAACCCGGGCTGTCGAGTTATCGACGACGCCG
>CAZFVT010000235.1:0-5618 GCA_964522355.1 uncultured Woeseiaceae bacterium
CAGCTTCAGTCGTTTGGCGAGCCCGAAATCGATCACCGCCAGCGAACCGTCGGCGCGAAACATGATGTTTCCTGGCTTCAGGTCGCGGTGCAGGATGCCCACGGAGTGGATTTGCACCAGCGCGTCGGCGATTTGCCGCAGGTAGGAAAGCGCTTCTGATTCGGAGACGCCATGCCGCAGCCGTTCACGCAGGCTGCCGCCGGGGAGGTGCTCCATAACGATGTGAGCGTAGTCGTCGCTCACGCCCAGGTCGTAGATCGCGATAACGCCCGGATGGTTGAGGTTTGCAATCAGTTCGTACTCGCGAAGAAAGCGATCAAAAGCATCAAAGCCATCGTCAAGGTCCGGTACCCGGCTCAGGACCTTTAGCACGACCCGGGAACCGCCGGTATCCCGCTCGGCGAGGTACACGGAAGAAAAGTCGCTAACGGCTAACCTATCGAGTAGCCGATATCCCTTGATGTTCGGTCGGCCGTCGGGGTTGCCATCGCCCGAGTCTTGCCGGTGCCATCGGGCTGGCTGGCGTCGGGTGCGGAGGATTCGATTCAGGGTTGAAGAAAGCTCTTCGTGGTCGAGGCGGCTTCGGGAAAACCAGGCATCAACTCCCAGCTTCTGGAGCCGGGCGCGCTCTTCGGGTCGAATATCGCCGAAATAGACCAGGGCAGGGAAGCCGGGGACGCGTTTGAATTGCTGAAGGGCTTCGAAGGGCTCGCGGTCACCCTGCTTGCTGCCCAGAATAACGATATCGTTGCCTGCCCCGGAAAACTCGGCAGGCAGGTGGCCGGCTGACACGGGATCGTAAACGCTGATGACCGCATCGTCCCAGATCGTCGTCAGGTGATGCATCAGGAGCGCCCGGAATTCGGCGTGCGCGTCGATGATCATGACGTGAACAGTCATGGCGGCCCTATAACCCTTTCAAGTTTATGAAACCGGCACTCCGGTATGCTGCGCGCCTAGACGGCTATCGCTTTGTCTGCCGTGCCTTCGTCACTGCCGTTGCCGTCCCCAACCGATCGTAAGCCCGCTTCGCGCTCGGCCTTGGCCTCGTCGCATCGCATCTCCTCAATCTTGCTCAGGTATTCGGGCGTCACCTCCCGGGTTACGTACTCACCCGAGAAACAGGAGGTATCGAAGTCCTTGATATCGGAGTTGTCGTGGCGTACCGAGCGGATCAGCCCATGCAGGTCCTGGTAAATCAGCCGGTCAGCGCCGATGAGTTCTCGCACTTCCTCGACGTCGCGGCCGTTGGCAATCAGCTCCTTCGCGGCCGGCATGTCTATGCCATACACGTTCGGGTACTTGACCGGCGGAGCTGCTGAAGCGAAGTAGACCTGTTTCGCACCCGCCTCACGAGCAAGATGGATAATCTGCCGCGAGGTTGTACCCCGGACAATGGAATCATCGACCAGCAGCACGTTCTTGCCCCGGAACTCCAGGTCAATTGCATTGAGTTTTCGTCGAACGGACTGGGTCCGTTCGGCCTGGCCGGGCATGATAAAGGTGCGACCGATATAGCGATTCTTGATGAATCCCTCGCGATACTTGACGCCGAGATGCTGGGCAACCTGCACCGCAGCGGTCCTGCTGGTATCGGGAATGGGGATAACCACGTCAATGTCGTGATCCGGCCATTCCCGGATAATCTGTCCGGCCAGTTGCTCGCCCATGCGCAATCGCGACTTGTAGACCGACAGGTTGTCCATGATCGAGTCGGGCCGCGCAAAGTAAACAAACTCGAAGATGCAGGGTGAGTGTCGCGCGCCGCTTTCAAAGTCACGGTTGTGCAGGACGCCTGAATTTTCGATGTAGACCGTCTCGCCGGGCCGGACGTCGCGCAGGATGTCGAACTGCAGGACATCGAGGGCCACGCTCTCGGAGGCAACCATGAACTCGTCGCCTTCCGGCGTTTCGCGTTTGCCCAGCACCAGGGGACGAATGCCGTTGGGATCGCGAAACGCGACGATGCCGAAGCCGATAATCATCGCCACGACTGCGTAGCCACCCGAGCAGCGCCGATGAACGGCCTCTACGGCATCGAAAACCTGTTCCGGCGTCAGCGGGCCCTCACTGCGCACCTGAAGCTCATGCGCAAACACGTTCAGCAGGATCTCGGAATCGGAGCCGGTGCTCAGGTGTCGCTGGTCCTTGTTCCGCAGATGTTCGGCGAGTTCGTCGAAGTTGGTCAGGTTACCGTTGTGACCGAGGCAGATCCCGTAGGGGGAGTTGACATAGAACGGCTGGGCCTCGGAGGATTGCGAGCCGCCGGCCGTCGGATAGCGTACGTGCCCCATGCCGACATTGCCGCTCAGTCGCAGCATGTGCCGCTGCTGAAAGACGTCGCGTACGAGACCGTTTTTCTTGCGTGAACAAAGCCCATCGTCACCCCAGGTAACGATGCCCGCCGCGTCCTGACCGCGGTGCTGCAGCACCGTCAGCGCGTCATAAATCGCCTGGTTGACCGGCCTGTTCGCGACTATTCCAACAACACCACAC
Source organism: uncultured Woeseiaceae bacterium (assembly GCA_964522355.1). Classification (GTDB taxonomy): domain Bacteria; phylum Pseudomonadota; class Gammaproteobacteria; order Steroidobacterales; family Woeseiaceae; genus JBFGFX01. Next base: position 2,497 of record CAZFVT010000235.1, read on the forward strand.
ATGCGATCCTTTCGCTCCCTTGTATCGAACCGAGGCTCGGCGACTAGCGCGAGAACCGTTCCTTCAATGACACCGGCAATTCAATATCCGGGCCAGACTGCATCATCTCAAGGCCTTTGGGCGCCATGACCCGAAGCCAGTCGGCGACGACTTCGCTGTAGGGCATAAACAGCGAATCCCGCCACCAGTCCGAGCGATCGAGGTCCATCGCCTGACCGCCCAGCGCGAACACGCCGAGCAGCAAGGCGGCTCGCGAGAACCCGAACAGCGCGCCCAACGCACGATCCGTGCCGCTCAGCACCGAAAGCCGCACCATCTTGGCAATGCCCCAGCTGACCAGCCCGCCGACGACGATGATGACGACGAAAACGACGATGCGGCCAAACCAGACCTGCAGTTCAGTAGAGCTGAGCCAGCCACCCGCCAGTTCTCCGAACTGGGCGCCGACGTTCAGCGACGCCCAGATGGCGATGAGCAAAGCAGCAATCGAGATCGCTTCTTTCACAAAGCCACGCGCAATGCCGACAATGACGGACAGAGCGATGAGCAAAACGATGGCGATGTCGGCTATGGGCATTGAGGAGCGGGCGAGGATTCATCGCCGGCGTGGCCGGCCTGACATTAAGGCGCAGATTCTAGCAGAAGCGACCGTGACTGCATCAGGGAATGACGTCGCTGAGGTGCGACAGAAACGGATGCCGAACGCCCTCGCCCATTCTGCGGCGCCGGCCAGCCTATGGATGCGTCACGACCTGTCCCGAGTGGCCGGCTGACGCGAGCCTTGAGGCAACCCCCTCCGCGGATTCGCGATCTTTTTGTGGTCCGACCCGAACACGATGCAGCTCGCCGGAGCCCGTAGAAAGGGCGCTCAGGAACGCCGCATATCCCCCCTGGCGGAGATCTGCCGCCAGTTTTTCGGCGTTTTCACGATTCGAAAAACTGCCAAGCTGCACGGCCCATAGCCCGGCGGATTCGGGGGCCGGCCGTTCAACGTGCGCCGGTTCGGAGGGTGCGCTCTCAACAACCTTCTCCACGGCGGCTTTTGATTTCTGCGGCGCGGGCTCGGGATCGTCGGCCGGCTCGGGTTCGCTGGCGGCGACGGCCGCTACGGGCGCAGGCGCAGGCTCCGCCGGAGCCACGGGTACCGGCTGATCGCGATCTCTCTGCAAGACAATGGTCTGCTGCTGGCGAGGCTGTTCGTTCTGACCGGGCAGAGTCACCCGCTCACTGATTTGCTCGGTCGTATCGGCCGGACCGTCCAGAAATACCGGCACAACCAGCACGGCAGCGACGATAAGTACGATCGCTCCGACCAGTCGTTCTTTAAGTGCCCTGTCCATAGCGTGTCCTGCAAAATGGCCGCCTGGGCCGAGTAGCTGTGAGGCGATTACTCAATAGTATCGCCCAACCAGCGGTAAGCCGTCGCCAAAGTGTAAAAAGAGCCGGCAACCACGATCAAGTCATCCGGCGACGTCGCCGTGACCGCAAGCTCGAGCGCCGCTTCCGGCGAGTCTGCGGCGGTGACCGGCAGATCATCCACTGCGGCGATTCTGGACTTCAGGCGCGCTGCGGGAACCGCGCGCGGCGAGTCCGCCGTCAAGGTGATCGCGACGGACACGTGCGGCACCAACTGCGCCACGATCGCGTCAACGTCCTTATCCTCCAAAACCCCGACTACCAGCAATGCCCGCTTGCATATTTTGAGGCCTGCCAGCCGATCGCCGAGCGCCCTGGCGCCACCCTCGTTGTGCGCGCCGTCCATTAACCAGTAGCGATCACGCCGTACCAGCAGCTCCTGGCGTCCGGCTACCTGGAGGGTCGGCAGCGCAGCATTAACCGACGCCGTACAGAGCTGATCCTGGAGCCCCACCGCTTCGAGCAGGGCAAGAGCCGCCGCGGCATTGTCGAGCTGGTGGTCGCCCCGCATTTGCAGCGGGGCCAGGCCGTCGAGCGTCACGTCCCTGCCCTGCCAGCACCACGCTCCATCGGCGTCTTCGCGCCAGTGAAAGTCTCGTCCTGCGGCACGAAGGTCAGCGTTGACCGTCCTAGCAACGGCAGCGAGCTCCGGCGGCGCGTTGATATCACCGACGATTGCCGGCTTCCCCTGGCGCATGATGCCGGCCTTCTCCAGCGCGATCTCGCCGAGGGTGTCTCCAAGCCAGTCGCAGTGATCCAGCGACACATTGGTAATGATGCAACCGTCGTGATCGATCGCATTGACCGCATCCAGGCGCCCTCCGAGGCCAACCTCGAGCAGCGCTGTGTCGACCTCGCGCTCGGCGAAGACGCACATGGCAGCCAGCGTGCCGTATTCGAAGTAAGTCAGTGGAATCGTGCCGCGCACAGACTCGATGCGGCGGAAGGCGTCGACGATAGACGCTTCACTGGCCATCAACCCGTTGACGCGAATTCGTTCCTCATAGCGCAGAATATGCGGTGAGGTATAGCTGCCGGTTGAGACGTCGCGAGACTGCAGCAAGGCCTGCAGCATCTGCACGGTAGAACCTTTGCCGTTGGTTCCGGCGACGCTGAAGACGCGCGTGGGTCGGGGAATGTCGAGGCGCTGATAGACTTCGGCCACGCGCTCGAGCCCAAGGTCTATTTCTCTCGACGACAGCGATGGGAGCCAGCCCAGCCAGTCGTCCAGCGTTGCGCGCGAATCCGGGGCGGTCACGTCCGGGGCGGAGCCGGAATCAGTTGCCGGGCCTGGGCTTGTGCTCCAGCTTGGCGATCAGGTCGGCCAGCTCTTCGCGCATCCGGCGTCGATCGACGATCATGTCGATGGCGCCATGGTCCAGCAAGAACTCACTGCGCTGGAAGCCTTCGGGCAGCTTCTGCCGGACCGTCTGCTCGATCACCCTTGGGCCCGCGAAGCCGATCAGTGCACGGGGCTCAGCAACATTGATGTCGCCAAGCATGGCGAGACTGGCTGATACGCCGCCGGTCGTCGGGTCGGTCAGAACGGAGATGAAGGGGATACGTTTTTCGCCAAGCACTGCGAGCGCTGCCGAGGTCTTGGCCATCTGCAGCAGCGAAAAAAGCGCTTCCTGCATGCGCGCGCCGCCGCTCGCGGAAAAGGAGATCAGCGGTGCGCCGTTTTCAGCGCTGAATCGCGCGGCCCG
>CAZFVT010000236.1:0-5600 GCA_964522355.1 uncultured Woeseiaceae bacterium
CGCAGTTCACGGCGATGGGTGGAGCGCTTAGCGTGCGCGACCTGCTGGTGCTGAAGTTCGAGATTTCGGGAACAGCCGCCGCCGACTAGCGATGGCCAGGGCCCATAAAAAAAGCCGGCATCTCTGCCGGCTTTTTTGTGTCTGCACGTCCCGGTCCGGGACCTGTCGTCCTCACTCAGGGCGAGCCAGGACTACCTCAACCTCAATGAATACGTTGGGTCGAGCGAGCGCAGCGATCTGGATTGCCGAGCGTGCCGGCTTGTTCGGCTGTTCCTCGGTGCCGAAGTACTTCGAGTAGGAGCGCATGAAACCAGCAAAGTCCATGCGACCGCCCATTTCCGGGTCGCCAACCAGGAATACCGTCATTTTGACGACGTCGCCGAAGCCAAGCCCCAGGTTCTCGAGCGATGCTTCCATGCGAGCGAACACGCTTTCGGCCTGCGCCTCGGTGTCGCCGTAGTACTCGCGGCTGCCCTGATCGGCATCGGGATTGGCGGGACCTGGCAACGTGCCGCTGTGATAAACCAGCGTAGTGCCGGCAGAGACTTCAACCGCCTGGGCGATCGGGAACGTAGAGCCGCCCGGCAGCGGGTGGCGGGTGACGTCAGCGCTGGCCACCGAACTGGCGAGCAGTGCAAGACAAATCAACGTGAGCTTCTTCATGGCTATCCCCTTTTTCTTAGCAATGAGTAGTTACTGGTTATCGGCTTCGCTCAGCAGAAACAGGTCCGTGAGCAGCGCGCGCAGGTGCATGGAGGTGTTGAGATTATCGACTATTTCCGAGCTTATGCCAGATTGCGCCAGCACGAGCGAGATCGCTGCGTGAGACTTCCTGGCATCTTCGACGACGACGCCGTGAAAAGGTTCGGCGCTGTCTTTCAGGTCGTTCTGCAGGCCAGCGGCCGCGTCGGCCATCTTCTCAAGGGTTTGCCGAACCTCGGAGCTGCCGCTCCCGCCAAGGTCCGTGTCTTTCCCCTGGGCAGCGTAGGCCAGCAGGTATTCATAGCCGGCCTCAACCGCCTCAATGTATTCGTTCAACGTTTACTCCACGCGGCCGAGTCGGCCGAATCGCCTGACGGCAACAGGTCGAAAGTCGTCGCGGCCGTCAGGCCGATTCTTTAGGCGTCCACTGGGCCGGGTCGTGGTTGGCCTTGAGCTCGTCCTCGGAAATCCAGCCCTTGATCATGGAACGCGTGTAGAAGAGCTTCTCCGGGCGCAAGCCGAAGTAGACGTGCAGAGAGATCACCGCGATCAGCGCCAGGGTCGACAGGCCATGCAACAGGAACATCCAGCCGAGCGTTGCTTCCGACAGGGAATTGGTCCGCTCCCACCACGGCGTATCGATCATCGCGAACATCGTCAGTCCGCTGCCGATCACGACGATCGACAGGACCGTGACGGCGGCATGCATGCTCTTCTGGGCGAAGGAGTACTTGCCGGGTTTTACCGACTCGTCGAACGGCTCCTTAAAGTCCTTCGGACCGATCCACATTGACAGCAGGTCCTGTGCAAAGACCGCGCGAAGAATGTGGAATACGCAGACCGCGGTGAACACCAGGCCGGCAATCCAGTGGATCGTCAGCCAAGAGAATTCCACGCCAACAATCGGCAGTACGCCAGTTATCAGCAGCACGAAGACGCTGATCGCCATCACCCAGTGAAATAACCGGTCGATGCCGGCGTGGCGCGAGACGCGCGTACCGTCGGCAGACGGCTTTGCCGCCCGCTTGCGGCTCGCCATGACGATGGCGTGCAGCGCAATAAAGGTGAAGGCGAGAGCGAGAACAACCCAGAGCAATTCCCAGGATGCGCCGAGAAAAACCTCCCGTCCCCAAACGTCTTTCTTGTATTCGGCAATGTTCAACGTCTTATCCCCTCATGGCGTGCCGAACGAGGTTTTCCATCAACGGCATTTTGAAATGGTTGTAGTTGAGCGGGCGCGCCCCGGCCGTAGCAAGTCCTGCGATAGCATCGCCGCTTTCGGCGGACAGGGACTTGCCGCGCGCCGCCGCTTCGACGTTTTGCATCCGATAGGGTGTGCAGGCGACGCCGCCGCAGACGAAGCGGCTGTCTTCGACGGTGTCCCCTGACATTTTCATGGCAACCGCGATGCTGACCAGCGCAAAATCCCAGACGTCGCGGTCCGCGACTTTCTCAAAGTAAAAACGCTGGCCGGCCCATGTCGACGGAATCACCACCGACGTGAGAATCTCGCCCGGCTCCAGCGAGGTCATACGAGTAATGTGCGTGTCGGGACCGACAAAGAAATCACCCGCCGCTATTCGCCGCGTGCCGTCGATGCTTTCCGCAACCATCGTTGCGTCCAGCGCCACCAGTGCCGTTGCCGTGTCCGAAGGGCTTACCGCGACGCAGCGGCTGGCGTTGAACAGCGCGTGTTCGCGATTCATGCCTTCGGGGCTGTCGGCGTAGCAAAGGTTACCGCCGGCGCGGTAGCAGGAGAGTCCGCGTCGGTAGTACCAGCAGCGCGCATCCTGGATCAGGTTGCCGCCGAGGGTGCCGACGTTGCGGATCTGCGGGCTGGCGACTTTCGATGCAGCGGTCGACAGCAGCGAGTACTGGCTCTTCACCTCGTCGCTCGCGATGATCTCGCGCAGCGTTGTCGCGGCACCAATCTCGAGACCGGCGCTGGTCGCGCGGATACCGCGCAGCGATTCGATGCCGTTCAGGTCGATGAGGGCACTCGGGCTTTTCGCACGGTCCTTGAGCCAGCCGTAGGTGTCCTGGCCGCCACCGAGCATCCAACCATCGGCGCCATACTTGTCGGCGAGATTCAACGCATCATCAACCTCGGCGGGCTGATAAAGCTGAACATCGGGCATTACGTCATAAGAAGGCATGGCAACCTCAGAAGTTGTTGGTTTGTAGCGGTTTGAAGGACTGCGGTCGACCGGCGACGTGGTTCACGATCATGTCGCGCGATACCGGCGTGCGGCCAAATGTGTGACCGTCGAGGGCGTCCGAGATGGCCGAGGTAAGCGCGGCCACCGAGCAACCCATCGCCGGCTCACCGATGCCGCGTGCGCCGAACGGGTTGGCCGGGTCGGGCAGGTCAACGGCGTCGGTTTGCGTGACGGAAGGCACATCGAGATAGGTCGGAACCCGGCATCCGTAGTAACCCACGTTGGCCGGCAGGCCGTTTTGCGGGTCATAAACGTGACGCTCGAGACCGGCCATGCCCATGCCCCAGACCGCGCCGCCTTTCATCTGCTGCGCGAGGCCCATCGGGTGCACGACGGTGCCGCATTCGGCGATGCCGACGTAGTCCCGGATGTCGTACTTGCCCGTGTCGAGGTCAAGCTCGATCTCGACGAAGGCAACCGCCAGGCCCGGCACCGTACCTTCGCGCGGCAGCTTGTCTTTCGACACGCCGATCAGGCCCGAGCCCGCAAGATTCTGCACCGAGCGCTTGGTTACGTCGTGCAGGTCATCCGGGAACTCTTCGCCGCTGTAAGTGCCGCCAAGTTCCACTGCGCGCTGCGCAACCGCGGCATAGCTCAGATTCTGTTCCGGGTTCGCGACGCGGAAGACACGCTCGCCATCGATATCGAAGTCTTCGGCTTCACCACCGAGAATCTGGGCGGCAATCTGCTTCATCTTGTCGACAGCGTCCATCGCGGCAACGTAGCTGGTGCGGGTCTGGGTGAAGATCGACACGCTGCCCGCCTGGTACGACGCCCAGGGCAGGTTGTTGTCGGTTCTGCCGCGATGAATCTCGCAGTCTTCCCAGTCGCATTTGAGCACTTCGGCGGCCGCGCGCATCGTCGAGGCGTAGGAATAGGTGCCCAGGTTGCCGACGCCGGTGTGCAGATGAATCCTGCCGTCCGGCGTAATGCGAATAAGGCCGTCGAAGCCGCTCGTTCCCGCCGAGTGATAGCCCTGGCCAATGCCAAGTCCTATGACCTTGTTGCCATTACGGCGGGGCTGGGATCGACGCTCTTCCCAGTTGAATAGGTCGGCACCTTTCGTGATTGCCTCGTCCATGTAGGCGCTCGTGATCGGACCCTGGTCGGCGTAGACCAGGCGATCGCTGTCCGCCGCGTTGATCTTGCGGATCTGCACCCGGTCGATGTCCAGTTCCTTGGCGGCCTTGTCCATGATCGGCGCCATAACGGCCGCGATCTGGTTCTGTCCGGGGCCACGCTGTGCGCCGCGAGGCGTGGTGTTGGTCAGCACCGGCAGGCCGCGAAAGCGCATCGCTTCGGGGTCGTAGACCATCGAGATGGCACCGCCGGCCGATGAGCCGTCGCCGCCGGTGGCATTCGCGCCGATGTCCTCAACGATAAAGACGTCAGCCGCGGTCATTCGGCCGTTAGCCGCGAAGCCCATCTTGATCCAGCCCTGGAAGCCGACGCGGGCCGATCCGATGTAGTACTCCTGCTCGCGCGTGATGCGCAGCTGTACCGGGCGGCCGAGTTTCTTGGAGAAGTAGCCGGGCAGGGCGGCCATTGGATAGGCACCGATCTTGGAGCCGAAGCCGCCGCCGGTATTTTCGCTGACCAGCACCAGGTTTTCCTGGTCAATGCCCAGCAAAGATGCGAGGCCGGGAATCCAGAAGCTCTGGCTCTGCGCTGAACCGTAGACGTAGCATTTTTCGTTCTGCCAGTACGCCATCGCGGTTCGCGGCTCCATGCTCATGTGCGCATAACCGGTGGTGACGAAGGGCTCTTCGATAATCAGCTCGGCGTCGGCGAACCCTTTGTCGAGATCGCCATAGGACCACTCGTTGGCATATTCACCTGTGGGTTCCTGGCCGGCGCGAAACTCGTCGACCTGGGCCTGGGTCCATTTTACGGTCCGGAAGCCCGAACCTTCCCGCGAGCGGCTGTAAACATTGCCCTCTTCGCGGGCATCCGGCCCGCCTTCCAGCAGTGAATCCAGCGGGTCGACGGCAAACGGCAGGGGTTCGATGTCGACACGAACTTTCGCCAGTGCTTCTTCGGCCGTCAGCTCGTCCACCGCCGCGATCGCGAGGATAGGGTCGCCGACGAAGGCGGGCGTGCGCGTCAGTATGGCCGCGTTGGGCGCATCGACTTCAGGAACGTCGTCCGGCGTGAGGATGCCGACCACACCGTCCATACCTTCAATCGCCGAGGTATCGATGTTGGTGACGCGGCCGTGAGCCATCGGGCTCGTATAGACCCGTGCGAAGACCATGCCGTCGGCACGAAAGTCCTCTGCGTACTTCGCCTTGCCGGTGACCTTGGCAAGAATGTCCGGCGGCGTGAAGTCCTTACCAATGTGTTTGTAGTTACTCATGTTAAGCCTGCCCCGATGCGCGCATGATGCCGTTGAGGTAATGGTCGTAAGCGCCGCAGCGGCAAATGTTGCCAGCCATGGCCTGGCGTGCTTCCTCCCGAGTCGGCGTTGGGTTTTCCTCGAGCAGCGCAACCGCGGTCATGATCTGGCCCGGCGTGCAGAATCCGCACTGTGGCGACAGCTCGTCGATGAAAGCCTCCTGTACCGGGTGCAGGGTCCCGTCGGCGGCCTGCAGGCCCTCAATCGACAGGACCTCCCGTCCGCGAACGCTGTGGGTCAGGGTCGAGCAGGAGTAGTTGGGCACACCGTCGATGAGCAGGGTG
>CAZFVT010000237.1:0-5595 GCA_964522355.1 uncultured Woeseiaceae bacterium
TGGCGAATGAACTGCCCCGGGCCGCGGCTATCGAAGGTCGAACTGGAGACCGGGTGGTCTGCGCCGCGGTCGTTGATCACCGTGACCCCGAGGCGCTCGCCGATGAGTTCCAGCGGCAGGCGGGCTTCGAGCTGATAGCCACCCGCCGTCCTGAGCCAGTAACCGGTGATGCGGCTCTCGTCCGCGGAGCCCTCGGCGGTCTCACGCCGGCCAACGAACTGCCCGGGCGCCTCGGTTGCCAGCAGGAATTTCTCGACGGATGTGGCCCCGCGTTCGGTGACGATCTCTACCCGGTCGCCGTTCGCATCGCCGCCGGAGGACGGATATCGAGGGCTCGCGTCATCGAACTGCAGGTAGAGGTAAAGCCGGCTTCCGTAAACGCCTGCGCGAAGCTCGATATTGCCGTCCGCCCCGCGAAGCTGCCGGGCGGTCTCAGGGCCCGCCGTCCAGTCATCCGCATAACCGTCAATGAGCGGTTCATTGGCGAGCGGATGGCCGTAGAGCTGGTTGGCGTCGTAACCTTCGGCGCCTGCATTCCGGAAATCGGTCGGGAACTGCGACAGGGAGTCGGCGATCGCGGCGGCCGTATCGGTCAGCATCGTCTGCTGACCCTGGCGAAGCGCCGATTCGGTTTCGCGAATGAACTGGCAGCCCGCCCAGGGCAGCACCAGTGTCAGCAGGCTGACGATAAGCAGCTGCCGTCGAAGATTCATCCGTTATCCCAACCAGCGATAGCCCATACCGTAGACCGTCTCTATCGCGTCAAATTCCGGATCGATGGCAATAAACTTGCGGCGAATTCGTTTGATGTGCGACGTGATCGTGTTGTCGTCGAGCACCGCCTGGGCCGCGTCCATGAGCTGCTGCCGGTTCTTTACGTGGCCGGGGTAACGGGCCAGGGCGTGAACCATCCAGAACTCCGTCAGGGTCAGGCCGACCGGCTGATCTTTCCAGCTGATGTTCATGCGCTCGACGTCAATCTCCAGGTCGCCGCGCGAGATTCGCTCCTCGCCGGCCGACGGGGATTGCAGCGCGTCGAGCCGGCGAAACAGTGCCGCGATCCGCGCCATCAGATGCGGCATGCTGATGTCCTTGGTGAGGTAGTCGTCAGCGCCGAGCCTCAAGCCCGAAACCGCATCAAATTCTGAATCCCGGGCGGTGAGAAAAATGATCGGCAGGTCCTTCGACTGCGCGCGAAGCGCCCGGCACAGCTCGAAGCCGCCCTCGATGTCGTCCTTCAGGTTGACGTCGATCACGACGAGGTCCGGCAGGCGAGCCGCAAAGGCTTCCATCGCCGGCTGCCGGGCGTCGAACAAGTCGACGTCGTAACCTTCGCGGCGGAACGCCGCGCCGTAGTTCTCGCGAATGGCCGCTTCGTCTTCGACGATGGCGATGCGTTTGCTCAATGTCCGATGCCCATGCGTGACGGAGGTTTCTCTCGCGCACAATTTGCCACATTCCGTCGGCGCATTGCCATGTGCCTGCCCTTCGTTTGCCCGCCCCCTGCCGTCTCATGGACGAAACAAAAGGGGAGCAAAAGGCAATGAAGGCATCGATAAACGGGGATTGCTGGCAACGATGGCACTGGCGCCTTGCGATCGGCTGGCCGTTCGGAGAACGCCGCCCGTGGCACCCGTCATTTGACGTAAGCACTACGGCTCGCCGCAGAACGTGGTTCCGGGCCTGGGTAACAGCAGTCCTGCTGGCTTCGGTTATGCCGCTAACGGCCGGTGCAGCGCCGGAGGTGACCGGCGATCCTGCCGATGAACAGGCCGGCAGCCTGCTGCTGAAGATGCGCGATGGCTACGACAGCGCCACGCGGATCAATTCGGAGATTGACCTTGAGGTCACCGGGCTAATCGTTCGCGCGCAGCTTCGACAGACCTTCAGAAACGACAGCAACCAGTGGACCGAGGGCGTCTACCGATTCCCGTTGCCCGCAGGGGCCGCGGTTGACCGCCTGCGGCTCGAGATTGGTGAGCGGATCATCGAGGGCGAGATACGCGAGAAAGCTGAGGCCGAAGCCGCATACGAGAAGGCGAGAAAAGAAGGCAAGCGAACCAGCCTCGTTCGCCAGCAGCGGGCAAATCTGTTTACCACTTCAGTCGCCAACATCGCGCCGGGCGAAACCGTCACCGTCGAGATCGGTTATCTCGATACCGCCCGCTTCGATGAGGGCACCTTCAGCCTGCGGGTCCCGATGACCTTGACCCCGCGATACATCCCCGGCATTCCACTTCCGGATCGGCAGGGCAGCGGCTGGTCGGCCGACACCGACCAGGTGCCCGATGCGTCGCTGATTACGCCGCCAATGATTGCTTCGAGCAAGGATCATCGGGTGTCGCTGCACGCGCAGGTCAACGCCGGCATGCCGCTGGAACTGATCGCCAGCCGCTACCACGCGGTGAACATCTCGGCCGCGGGCAGCGGCTACGAGATTTCCCTGGCGTCGACGACGGCGCCGATGGACCACGACATCGAGTTGCTCTGGCGACCCATGAAGCAGCAAAGCCCTCGCGCGCTGGCCTTTTCCGAGACCGTCGACGGCGAACCTCATCTCCTTCTTATGATGCTGCCGCCCGATGAGCCGTCGAAGGTGACGATACCGCCGCGCGAGGTGCTGTTCGTCATCGATACCTCCGGTTCGATGCACGGCGTGTCCATCGAGCAGGCAAGAAAGTCGCTGCTCCTCGCGCTCGACGGCCTGCGGCCCGAGGACCGCTTCAACGTTATCCAGTTCAACTCGGTCACCGACAGCCTGTTTCCAACCAGCGTGCCGGCCGATCGCGACCGACTGCGTGCCGCGCGGGACTACGTGAATGCTCTTCAGGCGAACGGCGGCACGGAAATGCGCCCGGCGCTCGAGCTGGCGCTGGCCGGCCAGCCGCCCGAAGCGGCGCTGCGCCAGGTTATTTTCATCACCGACGGCAGCGTCGGCAATGAGGAAGCCCTGTTCTCGTTGATTCATCAGCGTCTTGGCTCGGCCCGACTGTTTACCGTGGGTATCGGCTCGGCGCCGAACAGCTGGTTCATGGAAAAGGCGTCCGAAGCGGGGCGCGGCACCTTCGTCACGATCAGCGCGCTGCATGAGGTCGAGGAAAAGATGCAGCGGCTGTTCCGCAAGCTCGAACGCCCGATGGTGACGGACCTGGAACTTGAGTGGCCCTCCGGCCTTGCTTTGGAGACCTACCCCGCCACCGTCCCGGATCTCTACGCCGGCGAGCCCGTCATCGTCAAAGCCCGCCTGTCCCGTCAACCACTCTCCGGCGATGCACTGGAGATCTCCGGACGCTTGTCCGGGTCAGACTGGGGCGCGGAGATACCGCTGGCCGACAGCGAGGTCGGTCGCGGTATCGCTGCCGTCTGGGCGAGGGCGCACATCGCATCTCTGATGGAGCAGCAGCGACGCGGCGCGGCGGAGGACGACATTCGATCGGGCGTCGTAGCCACCGCCCTTCGTCACCATCTGGTCAGCCGCTACACCAGTCTGGTTGCCGTCGACAAGACGCCGGCAAGAACCGCCGCCCAAAAGCTGGCACGCGAACAGGTGCCCAACCTGATGCCTTACGGCCAGGATATGAATGCGATCTTCGGTTTCCCGGCGACTGCGACCCTGGCACCGGCACTGCGCCGTAACGGCTCTCTGCTGCTTGGCCTGGGCGCATTGCTGTTGCTCTGGCAGGTGCTAAGCGTTCGGGGCCGCGACCGTGACCAGGACTAGTCCGGGCCTCGGCAGGCGGACGGGAACCCTGATCGTGGCAGCCGTACTGTGCATGGGATTCTGGCAGCTCGGACAGGGCGCCTATATTCCGGCCAAAGCCTGGATGGCGCAGGAGCTTCTGCAAAGGGCCTGGCGGAAGACCAGCATCTCCCAGCTGCCGCAGGCACCGTGGCCCTGGGCAGACACCTCCCCGGTGGCGAAGCTCTCTGCCAAGGGCGGTGGTATCGAGCTTATCGTTCTCGCCGGTAGTTCTGGACGAACCCTGGCATTCGGTCCCGGACATATGAGCGCAAGCGTAATGCCAGGAGAGACCGGCAACAGCATCATCGCCGGACACCGCGATACCCACTTTCAGTTTCTTCGCTACCTGCAGCCCGGCGAGACGCTGCTGGTGGAAAGACCCGATGGCCGCACCCATCTTTTTCGGGTGACGGGCATAGACGTCGTTGATGCGCGTCGTGGCAGCCTGCTGCTCGATACCGACCGGGCAACCTTAAGTCTCGTGACCTGCTACCCGTTCGAATCGGAAGAGCCCGGCGGGCCGCTTCGCTATGTGGTGACGGCGGAGAGCCTGTTCTGATCGAGGCTTATCAGGACGTGCCCGCGCTTCCAGAACGCCAGTAACCGTGCAGCCGATTTGTGCGACCGGCTCGCGAGCGTTAACTCAAGCCCTTGTGCAAACCGGTCAGCACTCCTGTTTCGCTCATGCAGACGACATCCGCGCAACGCGCGAGATCGATTCGGTCTGGATCGCGGGTGTCCAGCTGGTCGACTTACCTCAGGAGTTCTTTGCGTGATTAGAAACGGCCGTTCGAGGTTTTTGCTCGCCAACCTCTGGTGGATACTTGGCGGCTCCGTTGCTCAGGCTGCGGCACCCGTTTTTCAGACCGGGCCCTTCGTCGTTCAGAACCCCAACGAGGCCGTTCCCCTCGCGGCGATCCTGTCGTACGAGACAGATCAGCCTGTCTCGACGACCGTTACTGTCGACGACGGCGACAAGACCTGGGAGATCGACTTCGGCGCCGATCAGTCGGCTGCTGAAGGGTTGCCGCTGCTTGGGTTGCGGGCCGGCAGAAAGCACTCACTGACGGTGACTGTAACCAACGAGAAGGGTGAGGTTGCGACCGCTGATCCACTGAGCTACGAGACGCCGCCCCTGCCCGATGGCCTCACGGAATTTCCGGAGTTCACCGTCGTAACAGCCGATGTGGAGCAAATGGAGCCCGGCATTCGTTTCCTGAGTGTGCGCCGCAGAATTCCCGGAAGAATTAACTGGCACAAGCCGAACCAGCTCCGCTTCGAGGTTCGCTGGGGAATGATCGTTGCTATCGACGCGCTCGGCGAGCCGGTCTGGTACTACCAATCCGATTCGCGAATCGCCGGCGTCAAGCAACTAGCGAACGGCAACCTGTTCTTCCACCGTACCGACCATCGTTCGATCGAGATCGACATGCTTGGCAACGTCGTCAACGAGTTCTATGCGGAACATCGGACTCAGGGCCCCGTCGAGGAGGCGGTTCCTATCGATGCGGCCTCGTTGCATCATCAACCGCACGAGATGCCGAACGGCAACTTCCTGGCTTTGACGGCGAACGCGCGCCGCGTCGAGAACTGGTACTCAAGTGAGTACGACGTGGATGCTCCACGAGCAGACGCTGACGTCGTCGGTGACCGGATCGTGGAATTCGATGTCAACGGCAATATTGTCTGGTCGTGGGACACCTTCGAGCATCTGGATCTCAACCGGATCGGATATCTCACTTTAAATGCCTATTGGCACGTTCGCGGCTTTCCCGGCCATTGGGATTGGAGTCACGGAAATGGCGTTACCTACGATACGCGTGATGACTCCATCATCGTCTCGTTCCGCAACC
>CAZFVT010000238.1:0-5584 GCA_964522355.1 uncultured Woeseiaceae bacterium
CGCCGCGACGGAAGACGGCAGTGGGCCTACTACGAGCAGCCGATCTATACCTCCGTTCGCGACCGCGAACCCGGTGACGTTTATGGCGGCACGAGCCGGCGCTTTGGCGGCGACTCGCCGGCAATGCGTGAGCCCATCGGCCCGGCAGCGATGGTGCCGCCCGGGTTTGCGGTTAAGACCACCGTTAACGGCCGCCTGTTGACCACCGACAAGAACGACTCGGTTTACAGCTTCGAGCTGGACACCGCGACGGAGGTTCGCTGCGTCGACGACTGCCTGCGATACCGCAAGCCGCTGCTGGCACCCGAGCTGGCCAGGGCGAAGGGCGAATGGACCATCCTCGAGCGATCGCCGGGGGTTCGGCAGTGGGTCTATCGCGGCAAGCCGCTGTACACGCATACCCGCGACCAGCACTCCTGGAGTCTGCAGGGCAGCGACGATGATGGCTGGAGCAACGTCTATACTCAGCTCACCCCGCCGTATCCGGCCTCTTTCACGGAGCAGTTGAGCCTGACCGGCATCGTCCTCGCGGATGCCGACGGCAAGACGATTTACACCTACCGTTGCGGCGACGATTCTGTTCACCAGCTAAGCTGCGAACACCCGGACGATACCCAGGCCTACCGAATCGCCATGTGTGGCGGCAGCGCCGAACGCTGTCAGAAGGCCTGGCCCTACGTCCGCGCTGGCGACGACGAGGCGGCAACCAGTCGCAGCTGGCGGGTCGTGAACATCGACCCCGCGACCGGGCGCTTCGCCGAGCCCGAAGACCCGAACGGTATACGCGTGTGGGCCTATCGAGACAGACCCGTCTATACCTACGGCGGCGACCTTAATCCCGGCGACGTCAACGGCGACTCGACGGGCGAATGGCGCGGCCAGCGCAACGGGCTGAGAGGCATCTGGCTGCGCGACGATTTCCTGCGAAGGACGCTTTAGCATGATGGACGCGAATCACCTTACGGGCCTTGCCGCCGGCGTTTTGCTGGCCCTTGCTGCCGCACCCGTTGTTGCCAATGACGACGGCACGCCGCCGATCGCACCGCGCGACGGTCGCATCGGTTACGTCATGACCCATGGCTTCTGGTCCGTGTATCAGACCGAAGACGGCAAGCAGGAATGCCCGAACGGTTACAACGACGGCCCGCGCGAACAGTTCGAAGCGCTGTTCCCCAGCGACGAAACACACACCGTCGTCGACACTCAGCTCGCGCAGGAGCTGGAGACCTGGTATCCGACCACCGAACCTGACGGTTTTATCTTTCACGAAATCGAGGGCGAGTATGCCTGGGGACTGGACCTCGACGGCGTAGACGGGCCCAACGATTTTCGCCATCCGGAC
The DNA here is from genome assembly GCA_964522355.1 of uncultured Woeseiaceae bacterium. Taxonomy (GTDB): domain Bacteria; phylum Pseudomonadota; class Gammaproteobacteria; order Steroidobacterales; family Woeseiaceae; genus JBFGFX01. Next base: position 1,343 of record CAZFVT010000238.1, read on the forward strand.
GGCCAGGGTGGCATCGACAACGAGGTCTATCGCGCAGTGGGCTGCATCATCGGCTTTCGCGGACCGGACGGCGTTGAACACATCTTCCAGGACAAGGCGGTCATCGATCGTCGTTATAACCGGACGATGTTTGAACTCACGGGCGTCGACAGCCTGGAAAACGATGAGCAGGTCACCGTCACGTTCTACCGCGGCCAGGATCGGCTGCTGACCGATGCAACGGGACAGAACATCATGGCCGGCGGTTCGCAGCGTATCGACATGCGATGGGGAAGAAGCCTGATCCGGCAGACAACCGGTCGCATCGAAAACGGCGTACTCACTACCGACCCGGTGGGCGACCTCATCGTGCCCTGGATGAACCTGAACGTGCCGTCGTTTGAACTGATTCGCGACGCGCGCCTGCAGCTGAACCTGTCGCCCACCGGTGCCGAAGGGCTGCTCGCCGGCTATGCTGACGTCGATACCTACTACAAGCAGCTCATTCGCAACGACTCGACCCATCACCTGAGTAACGGGCAGATTTCGGGCATCTCGCTGTACAAGGCGCTGCGGCGATTGGCTGATGCCTATCCGGACCCGGAGACCGGCGACAACACCGCCATCTCCACGGCGATGGACGTGCAGTTCACCCAGGTGTTTGTCGTCGATGAGGATGGTCGGCCGGTCAGCGCGGAAACCATATCCAGCCTTATTCCCTGACGTCTCGTCCCGCAGCCTGAACGCTGCCGGGAGACGATCCATCGTCGCAGAAGATGGGTAACGATCCCCGTGAGCAGGAAACCTCGACTAGTCGGCAATGACGCCGCCAGCCATTACCTGCAGCCGCGGCCGAATCCGTAGAAAGACGAGGTAGATTCTCTCCAGCAGCCACTCTACGGGTTTCAGCCGGGCGAGGTGTCCGATCGGGCTTAGCATCGGGATCGCGCGCCACATCGCGGCAAACGCGGCGGCGCCGGAGACGACGGGCCTGCCCTGCTCCTGGGCATGAAAGCGAGCCAGCAGGGCATCCGTACCGATGGGGCAACCTTCAGCCTCGCGCGCTTCGACAAATTGAATAGCGCCACGGCGATCGAGTCGGCGCATCAGCGCTATCTCTCGCAGGCACAGCGGGCAGTGGCCATCAAACCAGACGGTAACGCGAGCCTTGTCGGCGCGGCGAGTTTGGGCAGTCCTTTGCTCATCCATTTGCAAAGGCTAGCATCGCGATCCGCCGCGACGAAGGGCGCGCACCGGTACGGTTACAAACGTTTACAGCGTCGACGCGGTGTCAACGCAGCGTAGTCAACTGGAACTCAGGCTTTCGAGCCGCCGCGACGGGGTTTACTGGCGGGGCGCCGGCCACCGCCGGACCGCCGCTTGGCCGCCTGCCCCGGCTTGCCCGGTCGACCTTTGCGGGCTGACCCGGCACGCGGTTTTTTGCCGCGCGAAACCGGTTCCGCCTTGATGCGCGGATCCGGTTCAAAACCCTTCACGTCGACGCGGGGAATGCTTGTTTGCAGCAGCTTCTCGATGCCGGCCAGGAGCTTGTGCTCATCAACGCAGACCAGCGAGACGGCCTGACCCTGGTTGCCGGCGCGCGCCGTGCGGCCGATACGATGGACGTAGTCTTCGGCCACGTGCGGCAGCTCGAAGTTCACGACGTGCGGCAAGCGGTCGATGTCGAGACCGCGGGCGGCGACGTCCGTCGCAACGAGGACGCGTACCTTGCCGTCCTTGAAGTTCTTGAGGGCGCGCACGCGCGCAGCCTGTGACTTGTTACCGTGAATCGCTGCGGTCTCGAGACCGTCCGACTCAAGCTGCTTCGCCAGCCGGTTCGCGCCATGCTTGGTGCGAGTAAAGACCAGCACCTGCTGCCAGTTGTTGGTCTTGATGCAGTGAGACAGCAATGCGCGCTTGCGCGTGCGGTCAACCGGATAGACCGCCTGTTCAATACCGTCGGCAGGCTTGCCGCTGGTTGCGATCTGGATTTCAGCGGGGTCGGTGAGCAGGTCGCGCGCGAGCCTGCGGATGTCTTTGGAAAAGGTTGCTGAGAACAGGAGATTCTGACGATCTGCCGGTAGCGCCTTGAGCACTTTGCGTATGTCGCGAATGAAGCCCATGTCGAGCATGCGATCGGCCTCGTCGAGGACCAGCATCTCGACGGCATCGAGGTTGATCGTCCCCTGCCCCAGGTGATCGAGTAAGCGACCGGGCGTTGCAACTACAACGTCCACGCCCTTGCGGAGTCGATCGACCTGAGTATTGGCACTGACGCCGCCGTAGATGACGGCCGTGCGGAACCGCAGGTACTGACCGTAGTCGCGCACGCTGTCGGCCACCTGGGAAGCCAGCTCACGCGTCGGTACCAGCACCAACGCTCGAATACGCCGGCGGTTCTCGGTGCCCTGCTGCAGACGCTGCAGTAGCGGCAAGGTGAAGCCGGCCGTCTTGCCGGTTCCGGTCTGAGCGCCGGCGAGTACGTCACGGCCCTCGAGGATGGTCGGAATAGCCTGCTGTTGGATCGGCGTTGCCTGCGTGTAGCCCTGTTTTTCGACCGCGCGCAGCAAATCGGCCGAGAGGCCAAGTTCTGAAAATAACACTGTGGGAATACTCCAGACGGGCCCGAGACGATGGCGGCGATGCCGCGAAAGCTTCGGTCCAGGCCCTGTGAATGCTTTGGGATTATCTGCTCGGGCAGGATTGCCGGCAGATGGCGTGGCGCAGACCGAAGTGCGCCAGAACGGGCGCGACTATAGCAGCTTTGGCCGGGGAGTCGAGGACTCTCTGGGGCAAAAAGTGCTATTCGCCGAGATAGGTCTCCACTTCTTCCAGCTCATCCAGCAATCGCCGCCACTCCCGATAGCCATCCTCGACCCAGCCTTCGAGCTCGGCGACCCGCTCTTCCATGGCGCGAACCAGCGGTCGGACCTCGTTATCGAACGCCACCGCCAGACGGTCCTGCTCCTGCACGGTCACGCGATCGTATTTGTAGATGTCGTACTGATCCTTGATTGCCTCCCAGCTGCCGCGCGGCGCATCGCGGTAGTTTCGCTGAGCGAAGCGATAGTTTTCCTCTTCGTAGCTTACGTACTTGCGCCGATAGTCGCGCCATACGCGGTAGGTCCGGGCGACGTCGTCGTTGAGCTCCCGGAACTTGCTGTCGATCGTATCCGTGATCAGAAACTCGGTATTGCGGATGAGCTGTATACGTTCGAGCATCGGGTCGTTGCTGGCCGGCAAACGCAAGAGCTCCCATTTGCCGTCCGGCGTTTCCTCGATGAACTCGCCGAAGGATGCTGGCGCCAGCTCCACCGCGTAGCGCATGAGCGAAGTGTTTTGCACGGACCGGATCGCCGCCTGGTCGAGCAGGTCACGGGACTCCAGCAGCGCCTCGGCAATTCCGGCGTAGAGGTGAAAGAACTCCGTTCCGGGGCTGGTGTCATCAACCGCCTCAGCGCTGAAGGCGCGATCGAACCAGACCGCACCGGTTGCATCTTCGGCGCGCATCCTGAGCGCCAGCACATCCCCGTCTGAGCGCAGAATGCTGCCGGTCAGCAGCAGCTCTGCGGCAAGGTCAGGCTTGGTGACGACGCGCACGGCACCCCACTCGCCGGACAGGACGAGCGCTTCACGAAGACGGAACGGCAACAGCTGGGCTTCGACGCCGCGAATACGCGGAAAAACCTCGAGGTCGCGAAGCACGGAATCGTCGGCCGGCACGCCAGGATCGAACACGCTGATCGTCACGTTCAGCAAGGCATCTTCGTCGCTGGCTTGCGCGTGGACCGCGCCAGGCAGCAGCGCTAGACTCGCAAGCAGCAACGAGACAGCGGCCTGACGCACCGTCAACGCTCCAGCGTGCCCGTCGTGCACACGCGCTTCATGCTCAGGGTTTCGATGCAGTCATAGGCCGGTGCCGGCTTCTCAAACTTCCAGTAATAGCGGCTGAGATGAAACGGGACGCGCGAGGTATCCGAGGCCACCGTGGTCACGATGCGTAACTGCTTGCCATCCTCGGAGACGACAAAGCGATTAACGACCTCGAGTCCGTCGATGAACTGCATGTGCGAAATCAACCGGTCGCCGTCCCAGCCGCAGGTTTCACGACCAAAAGCACTTTCAGTTGGTTTCGACTTCCCGTTATAGAAGGCACAGAACATCGAGAAGTCGTCGATGCGCTCGACAATAATCTCGTTGTCCGTCTGGGTAATGGTCAGTTCGTCTGAGCGAGTAATCAGCTCAGCGAGCCGTGCGAGCGGC
>CAZFVT010000239.1:0-5509 GCA_964522355.1 uncultured Woeseiaceae bacterium
TGAAGAAGCTGTCCGGAAATCCGCGAATAAGGCCGGAGAAGTGATCAAAGCCGACGAGATTCGGGTGGTCCTGCCAGCCGTTGCGATTGTCCGCGAGGTGCCATTTGCCGATGGCGGCGGTCGAGTAGCCGAGGTCCTGATTCACTTTAAAAGCCATGGGCAGGGTGAATTCGGTCAGCGGCAGTCCCCAGCTGGCGCTGAAGTTCGGCGGCAGCTGGCGCCGCGGCGGTTCGTTCGGTGCGCCGGCAGGTTTCGGCGGCGGGTCCGGGAAATAGCCCATCGTTTCGCCGTCGCCGGTCGGCCGGCCAATGCCGGTGCGGAATCCGTAGCGGCCGGTCAGCATCGTTGCCCGGGTCGGCGAGCAAATCGGCTGGCTCCAGAAGTTGTCGAAGCGGACGCCGCTAGCGCAAAGCTCGTCAAGGGTCGGCGTTTTCGCGGGATTCTCGCTCCAGCCATAACAGGAGAGAGTTTCGTTGCCCATGTCGTCGCCGATTAGCAGCAAAATGTTGGGGCGCTGGCCGCCTCGCACCTCGCCTGGCAACAGGTTCTGACCGTTGGTCAACCCCGCTATGCTGCAAAGCAGCACGCCGAGCCAGATGCGTGGCACGTACTTCATTCGACTGACCCCCGGTTATTACCGTGTGTAACAAACTACAGATTCTGATGTATTTGTGATAAAAAATCGATTATTCTTCACGAATCTTCAAACAGTAGATTTTCACGATAAGTCTGACAATTTGTACATTTATCCGCTCTGGGGGGGACCCATGACTTGCAAGACTCGTAAATCGCTCGTTGCTTTAGCAGCAGCCAGTACCTCGATTTTCGCGCTGCCGGGTGCGGCTATTGCGCAGGAAGAAGAGGCAGCCGCGGGATTGGAGGAGATCGTCGTTCGCGCACGTAAACGCGACGAGCTTCTGCAGGACGTACCCATTGCTATCACGGTTTTCGGTCAGGGCGACATTCGCGATGCCGGTATCGAAAACCAGTGGGATCTCTTCGAACTGGCGCCTGGCGTCACGTTCGACCAGGTTCAGGACCGTAACGCTTCCCGCCCGTCTGTGCGCGGCGTGCAGTCCCAGGCGCAGAACCCGGTTCGCCAGAAAGTCACCACCTTCATTGACGGCGTCCCGGTCCTTGGCCAGACCGGTTCCATGCAGTTCACCGGCGTCGACCAGGTCACTATCCTGCGCGGGCCGCAGAGTGCGGCCTTCGGTCGAGCTACGTTCGCTGGCGCCATCGACTACACCACGACCAACCCGGGCGAGACCTGGGGCGGCATCGTCGAGCTTCAGGCCACGGACCTCGGCCGCAACCGCGCGTCCTTCTCGGTAGGTGGTCCGATTTTCGACAATCTCGGCATCATCGTTGACGGTAACTTCGACGAGTTTGACGGCCCTGATGAGTGGGTCTCCACCGACAACGTCCAGCTCGGCGGCACCAAGACCGACTACTACTCCGCGGCGCTGGTCTTCGACTGGGGCGAGAGCTCTAGCGCGAAGCTGCGCTACACGCACCTCGAAGTCGACGATGAGCCGCAGATCGAATACTTCATCGACGCCGATTCGCAGGCCGCCTGTTCAAACCTGACGTTGCCGAACGGTGAAAACTACATCGACGGCAAATTCAACTGCGCGTTGCCAAACCTTGCCGGCGGCGTACCGTTGAATCACCAGCCGGAACTTGACTTCACGCCTGGCACGCCTGAGTTCTTCCTTGTTCAGACCTACAGCGTGCTGGATCCGGCATCGCGCCTGGAACGCGACCGCTTCCAGCTCAACGTGGACATCGGTCTCAGCAACGGCAGCGCTATCGAAATCCTGGCCTCGAGCTCGGAGGATACGGTACAGCGCTGGTTCGATGCTGACGGCAGTGACGCCATGGCCGTAGTTGCCAACATGATGGGCATGCTGTCGGTGACGGGCGTCAACTCGATGGCTAACCCGAACGACATCGAGGAAACCTACGGCGAGATTCGCTGGGTGTCGCCGAGTGATAACGATCTACGCATGGTCTTCGGTGCGTCCGTCTTCGATTACGACTCTCTGACCAACATCTTCAACCAGTACGCTGGCGTTCTGCTCGGACTTGAAGATGAAGCCAACAATGGTCAGCCGTTTGCGCCGATCAACATACTCTCGGATTCCTCCACGAACTCCGGCGTGTTTGCCAACGTGACCTACGATTTCAACGATCGGACGACCGGTGCCGTCGAGCTGCGCTACCAGGAAGATGACATCACCAACGTAAACAATACGTCTGGCGAGTCGTTTACCAACGTCACGGAGTCCTGGCAGCCGCGTGTGTCGATCAACCACAAGATCAACCAGGAATGGTCGTTCTACGGTCAGGCATCATCCGGCACCAACGCTGCCGGCGTGAACATTCCCTTTACCCTGGACGATGTTCAGGCATCGCTGGCCGCTGCAGCGGCAGCCGGCGTTGTACAGTTTGATGACGAGACCTTCCTCAACTTTGACGAAGAGCGAATCACCAACTACGAAATCGGCATCAAGGGTTCAACGGCCGATCGCCGGCTGAGGCTCGCAGCAACGGTTTACTACATGGATTGGGAAGACTTCATTCAGCCCGTAAACCTGGCCTGGAACGGGGACTGGAACGACGGCTCGTTCGATCCGAACGGCACCGTGTTCAATATGGCCGACACCATGGCGCGAACCTTCCTGAACTCCGGCGACGCCGAGCTCTACGGTCTCGAACTCGAGGGTACCTGGGCGGCAACCGACAACTTCACGCTGCGCGGTGCGTTCACCTTCGCGCAGGCGAAGTTCGTCGAAGGCTGCGACCCGCTCGCAGTCACCAACCTGGGCTTTGAGCCGACGGACACTATTGAAGAGGGCGCAGCCACCGACTGTGTCGACGTCAGCGGCAATGACCTTCCCGGTCAGCCGGACTTCACCGGCGCACTGACGGCAACCTACAACGGCAACATCGGCGCTGGCTGGGACTGGCTCGGCCGGATGGACATTCGTCATCAGGGGCCGGAATACATTGACTCGGTTAACCTGGCCGAGATTTCGTCCTTCACGACGATCAATGCTTCGGTCGCGTTCCGTAATGAAGTGTTCGATGTTCGCCTCTACGTCAATAACCTGACCGACGAGGATACGCCGCAGACGGTGAGGTTCATTGCCGACAACAACCAGGTCGGCAGTCCGGATAACTTCGCGATTCGGCCGAGATTTCCGCGGGAGGTCGGGCTACGCGTTAACGTAGGCTTCGGTCAGCGTTAGCGACGCGAACAGCCAAAAACGAAAAAGTCCGCGTACCGACGAGGTACGCGGGCTTTTTTTTTCGGCGGGCAGGGCAAGCTCCAGGCAGTCGTATTAGCCAGTTATGCCGGTTTGCTCTCGCAGGATTCTAAACCTGCCTGCATCCGGCTAAAGGCCAGTGCATGACCATGTGTAACTGAACCGCCTGCAGCGTTGTCATGAGGCCGTTGTCGCGGCGTACATCAGTTCCGAATCGTCGAACATCGGCGTTTAGTCAGGAGCGCAGACATACGGCTCGATCGTGGCGCCGGGGCTCCACTGCCAGAACTTCTCGTAGGTCATCGGCTGCGTCAGCATGGTCGGGTCGGTGACGGTCATCGTGTAGTCGAGATATTCGCCGCCGTCGCGAAGGCGGAAGGTTTCGACAATACGGATATCCGCGCTTTGCGGAATCGGCTTGGGTGCGGCCAGCACATTGAAGAAGCCGTAGTCGACGTTTGTCGTCGTTACCGTCAAGGTGCCTCCATCCCAGCGACCGCTCGAGTAGCCGAGATGGCTCGGCGGTTCGTTGCCCGGTTCATGAGTGTCCTGCAGGTGAATCCTGCGCATCGCATCGTATTCCTCGATTTTGAGCACGATGCTGTTCCCTTCATCGATGAGTTGTATCGGATAGGGCTGCGACATGGCCGAGGGCATGCCTTTCGGCGCGCAGTTGGCCAGCGGATCGTCCGCATCAATATCGTGCGCGTCCATGATCGCCTCTGCTCTCGACGTTACCGGGTGCCCATCTGTCGTGAAGGAGAATACGGGCCAGCTTCCGAGGTCGTCATAGTCGGTCGTCCAGATGGCGAATATCGTCGTTGGCCTCTCGTCAGCGCTGCCGGCCTTCTTCGGATCAAACAACGCATCGGCTTCGCCGACGAGCACATCCGAGTAGCGGGGCTTGATGCCGGCCTCAAAGATGATTTCGCGGCCATCCTTGAGCAGCAGGTTTTGCATGAACACGTAGTTGTCTTTGCGGCGGCCCGGCAGACCGGCCAGGCGCACCGGATCGCCGACCACCAGCACGGATTGGTCGACGGACTGGCGCCTGAGATTACTGATGGAATGCGACTCGATCTCCCAGACCTGCTCATCGGCGGTGCCAGGGTTGGCCAGTACCTTGAGTTTGACGTGAGGGTTTCGCCAGCTAATCGATTGAATGACGCCTTCAACCTCGACGGTCGTGCTCATGTCGAAATTGGCGGGAACGCTGTGGTGTGCGCTGACGGTCGGCGGCAGCAGCGCGGAGACCAAAAGTGAACAGACGATGAGCGGAAAGCGGGCCGGTTTCATTATGGTCTCCATGCGACGTGCAAATCGATGATCTGGTGTAGACAGAGCCCTAAATGAGGCCAAAAAAAGTATATCATCGAGGTCTGATACGCGCTGCCGGAAGGGCCGCTAAAGACCTGAAAATGCAGAAACTATGAGTGGCTCCGAGATGTCCGAGCAGCGCACGGACCGGATGATTTTTGCAGGCGTTGTTGCCTGCTTTATCTTGTCCGGATTCGCGGCGCTTTTGTACCAGACCGCCTGGATGCGGCAGTTTTCGCTGGTGTTCGGCACCTCGGAGCTGGCGGTCGCCGCGGTGTTGTCGGCCTACATGGCCGGACTGGCGGCAGGCGCCGCCGTCGCCGCGCGGTGGATCGGTCGCATCCGTCGGCCGGTGCTGGTTTACGGCATCCTCGAGGCCGGGATCGCCGTCTCTGCACTCGCTGTTCCCTTACTCCTGCAGGCCGCCCGCGCACTCTACGTCGCCGTGTTCGGTGATCAGCCGGAACCGGTCGACGCCAGCGGACTCGGTCAGTCCTTTTTCTACCTCGCCGCTGCCTTCGTCGTGCTGATGCTGCCAACCAGCTTCATGGGCGCAACCTTGCCCTTGCTCACCAAGTACGTCGTCCACTCAGACGAGCAGGTCGGACCACGCGTCGGCATTTTGTACGCGACCAATACGCTCGGCGCGGTGGGCGGCACGGTCGTGGCCGGTTTCCTGCTATTGCCCGCACTCGGGCTGCTCGGGACGGTCTTCGTCGGCATCGGCGTCAACCTGCTGGTGTTCGGGATCGCCGCAATGCTCGCCAAGGCATCGCCGGCGGCTGGTGTCGATGCGCCTGAGGATACGCGGACCGAAGACGGCGGTGAATCGAAACAGGCCGTCGGCCGACGTTTTCTCGTTCTGCCGCTAATGCTGCTCTCGGGTGCGAATGCGTTTGTCTACGAGGTGCTATGGACGC
>CAZFVT010000240.1:0-2486 GCA_964522355.1 uncultured Woeseiaceae bacterium
GAGGCGCGAGTCGCGGGCGGCCAGCAGGCGCTGTTTCTGCGAGTCTGAAAGCCCCTCGCTCGCCGGAATATCGAACTGCAGCTGAATGGCCGACGATGTCTTGTTGACGTTCTGGCCGCCCGGACCCTGGGCGCGTATAGCGGCAATGGAGAGTTCGTCCTGTCGCAGGACGATGCCGTTCGCGGTTCGGATAAGGTCGTCGTCGGCCGTCATGGTATCGCCGAGTGTAACAACTGCGGGTGTTGCAACCCTACGATCCGGGGTTCACTCGGCCCGGCTCGAATCTTCCTGGCGCGAGAGTCTCGCGACTGTGTGAGAATGCCGCCTTCGATTAATCCGGCGCGCCCGAATGTCCGTTCGAAATCTCGTCATCCTGTTTCTCTGCCAGCTGATCTCGTCGACCGGTTCCATCGTGGTTGTGACGCTCGGCGGCATCATTGGCGCGTCACTCACCGAGAACCCCGAGCTCGCGACCTTGCCGGTGTCGCTGATGGTCGTCGTCTCGGCACTCACGACAATTCCGGCATCGATGCTGATGCGCGCCATCGGGCGCAAAGCCGGTTCGACCCTTGCCTCACTGTCTGCCGCGACCGCCGTGCTTCTCGCCGGCTACGCGCTCAAGACCCAGAGCTTTGGCCTGTTTATCGTGGCCGGGGCGATGTTCGGCATCAACATGGCTTTCACGCAGCAGTATCGTTATGCCGCGGCCGAGAGCGTCGACAGTCAATACTCGGGACGGGCAATTTCGCTGGTGCTGATTGGCGCCATCGGCGGCGCGGTGATCGGGCCGTTCCTCGTGACCGAGCTGCGTTACGCGTGGCCCGACGTTCAGTACCTCGGCACCCTGATAGCGGTTGCCGGGCTGTTCGTCGGTCAGGCCGTGCTGTTTCTCGGTCTTGGACCGCTACGCGATGAAGCTGACGCCGTGGGTCAGCGACCGGCCCGCCCGCTGGGAGAAATCGTGCGTCAGCCGGTGTTCCTGATGGCGGTGTTTGGCGGCACGATGTCCTACGGCGCGATGACGTTCGTCATGACCGCGACGCCGTTGAGCATGAACGTGCACGACGGACACTCGCTTGAGGTGACCGCGACGGTCATTCAAAGCCACGTGCTGGGCATGTACGTGCCGTCGTTGTTTACCGGCTTCCTGATCGAACGTTTCGGTACGGTGCGGGTGATGGCGAGCGGCGCCCTGTGCTTACTGGCTGCCTGCATCATCGGTCTGCAGGGGCAGAGCGTTATGCACTACTGGTATTCACTGGTGCTGCTCGGGGTCGGCTGGAATTTCCTCTACATCGGCGGGACGACGATGCTGACCCTGACGTATCGGATGAACGAGCGCTTCAAAGCGCAGGGCATCAACGAGTTTTGTATTTTCGGAACTTCCGCGGCCGGTTCGCTGCTGGCCGGCGTAGTCATCCACGTGTCGGGTTGGACGACGCTCGTTTTGATTCCGGTATTGCCGCTGTGTGCGGTCCTGGTGGGTCTGTTCCTGGTACGCAAACAGGAAGCGCTGGTTCGGGCCCCGCTGGCCCGATCCGCTTCCTGATTCGGTTCGCTGACGACTACAGGAACTGGTAGGTAAAGCCGAGCGAGACGACCGGCCAGGCCTTGTAGTCTTCGACCTCTGCAACAAGCTCCTGGCGTTCCTGTTCCAGCGCGTCCTGGAAAATCGGGTCGCCGGCCAGCGGTCCGCTGGCGTCCAGGGTCACGTCCGGATCTCCCTGCCAGAGTACGCCGAGATCGAGGTTCAGGCCGACCTTGTCGAACAGGTCAAAGTCGAAACCGATGCCGGCGTAGGGCGACGAATCCGAGAACGACGTGACGCTGTTCAAGGTACCGACCTGGTCGCCCGGATAAACGATGCCGCCGATCTCGATCGTCTCGGCCTCCTGGCTGACCAGCTGCAGCTCGTTACCGTTGCTGTGCAGCCCCACGGTGAAGCGCATCGGGCTCAAGGGGAAGCGAAAGTTGGCCGTGCCGTAGATCGTATCCAGCGACAGATCGGCATCGTAATTGACGCCTGCCTGAGAGCCGGTTTCGTCGTAGCTGAACTGGTTGGCACCCACTCGGACGTCAAACCAGGGGATCGGCCGCCAGGCGCCTTCGACACCAAAGCCGAGCGTCCCGGCTTTGACGCCCATCCACAGGTTGTGATCGGCAAACGCGCCGCCGGATGCTAAAAGCAGGGCTGACGCAAGAAGGATTTTTGGGCTGAAGCGTTTCATAAGAGCGTACTCCGACATCGGTGCCAGAACCGGCGCGCGAACGTTCGGACAGCCTAGTACCGCGTCACAGCGGGGTCTGTGAGCAACGTCACAGGCCGGCATCCGGCAGGGGGAAATACCGCCCGAAGGCGGCTGAAACGCTCGGTTGAGGCGTCTGCGCGCCTTCGTCAGGCGGCGAATCAGGCCGCGCTGTAGCGGGCCTCGATGTCAGCGCGTGCCGAGGGTTCGATGTTTACGCGCGTGAGGTCGCCCTTGACG
>CAZFVT010000240.1:2516-5506 GCA_964522355.1 uncultured Woeseiaceae bacterium
TGGGGTTCATGACGCGAAACCACAGCGGCGGCACCCAGGCCATGAGGTAACAGCCCGGGTAGCCGTTTGGCAGGGTCGGCAGGTCGTCGAAATGCCGTAGCGACTGGTAGCGTCTCAGCGGATGGGTGTGATGATCGGAATGCCGCTGGAGGTGAAAGAGCACGAGATTGCTCAAGGTGTGATTGCTGTTCCAGGAGTGATGCGGTGCGCAGGGCTCGAAACGACCGTTTTCGCGCTGCCGGCGCAGAAGACCATAGTGCTCGATGTAGTTGGCGCTGGTCAGCTGCCACCAGGCAAAGGCGTTGTGGATGAGAAGGAAGGGCAGCAGGGTGATGCCGAAGGCGATCAGCAGTCCGAGCTGAAGCGCCAGGGTGATCGCCATTGCCTGCAGGATGTTGTTATCCGGGTGCCAGGCCGAGCGGCCGCGACGCTGCAGACGATCACTTTCGAATTCCCAGGCGCGGCGGAAAGCGCCGGGCATCTCGCGCCGTGCGAAGCGATAGACGCTCTCGCCCATGCGCGAACTGGCTGGGTCTTCCGGCGTGGCTACATCGCGGTGATGGCCGCGGTTGTGCTCGATCGTGAAGTGACCGTAGGCGGGTACGGCCAGCACAATCTTGCCGAGCCAGCGTTCAATCCGGCTGTTCTTGTGGCCGAGTTCGTGACCTGTATTGATGCCGAGGCCGCTGGTCATGCCGGCCACCAGGGCGAGACCGAGGTAGGCCCACCAGTCAAGCGACTGGGTACCCGCCCACCAGGTGGCCCCCACCAGCGATGCGAAGTGCAGCGGTACCACCAGGTAGGTCAGCCAACGGTAGTAGCGGTCCTGCTCGAGCTGGTCGACAAAGGCTTCCGGCGGGTTCGTCTGATCTTCGCCGACCAGCCAGTCCGACACCGTCAGAACTCCGTAGGACAGCAGTATCGGCAGCAGAAGCCAGGCCTGCTGGCCGGTGAAAGCATGCAGCGCGATGCCGATGAACGGCTGTAACGGGAACAGGACCGACGAAAGCCACAGGTAGCGTTTGCGGTCGACGTAAGTGATCGCCTGTCCGTCCGGGTTAGTGGCTACGTATGCTTTCATTGTGCGGGTCCGAAAAATTGGCGGCATTGCCCGGGAGTAATCCCTGACTCCGATTATCTCGATTCGGAATGGCGGTCGCCAGTGTCAATACAAGCTACTGATTTAACAATAAATCGGGATATTCCCGCGTTCAGGCCGTTATTTGCATGCGGCGCCGGTTCCGGGAACAATCCATGAAACGCGCTGCGTTCGTCAGTGTTTGTACGGATTGCAAGAAGGGAATAATAAGAACATGGAAAAAGCGACCGTCGCCGATGATTTTGCCGAGTTCACCGACACACGAACTTTGTATGACCGGCGGGCGTTTAGCTGGCGAACCGTGCTCTATGGTTTTGTTCGCTCCCGGCGGCGAGCGCATCGTCGCGTCGACGAGACGGAACCGACCTTCACCGACTGGCATCACCCCTGGCTGTTCCTCATGTCGGTTGGCATCATGATATTCAGCTCGCTGGATGCCTTCCTGACGCTGCGCCTGATCGGCGCGGGCGCCTCGGAAATCAACCCGGTCATGCTCGCGGTGATGGGTCACGGCACCCTGGCGTTCGCCGCGACGAAAATGCTGCTGACCGGCGCCAGTGTGCTGATACTGGTTTTCCTCGCCAAAACCCGGGTGTTCAGCCGCTTCCGCAGCGGCATGGCTCTGACCGTCGTTTTCAGCATGTACTGCTGCCTGATCTGCTACGAATTCGTGCTGCTCATCAGCCAGAGTTGAAGCCGCCGGGGGAATCGCTCGGGAGCCCCTTAATTCCTTTAAATTCTGCCGAGCCATACGCTAAACTACCGCCCGCTTTCCGTTGCAGCAAAAGGCTTTGCGCCGGTGACTCCCGTCGCCGTCGCGTCCCCCAATGAGCAAATCACTGAAAGAGCAGTACGCGTCCTCGCCCCTGTTTGGCAGCAATGCGACCGCTGTGGAAGCGCTCTACGAGCAGTTCCTCGACAAGCCCGATTCGGTGCCGGCCGAATGGCAGGGCTATTTCTCGACCCTGGTCAACGGCGGCGGCGACGTGGCCCACGGCCCGATTCAGGCGAAACTCAAGGCGAAAGGCCGCCAGAGCCAGGTTCGCAGCGGCACGGTCACTGCCGGAAGTGGCACCGTCGCCGCGGCGACGGAACGACAGGCGGCGGTATCCCGGATGATCCAGGTCTACTCGCTGCGCGGGCATCAGATTGCCGACCTTGATCCGCTCGGCTTGATGCAACGGCATATGCCCGGCGTGCTGAAGCTCGACTTCCTGGGGCTCTCCGAAGCCGACATGGATGATGAGTTCTTCACCGGGGGCCTGGCCGGTACCGGCGACCGTCGCATGAAGCTGCGCGACATCCTGGACCTCCTGAAAAGAATCTACTGCGGGAAGATCGGCGCCGAGTTCGCACACGTGTCGCGCTCCCGCGAGCGCCTGTGGCTTCGCAAGCGCTTCGAGCAGGGCATGGTCGAAAGCGGCCTGACCGATGAGCGCCGGCTGTGGCTGCTCGAACAGCTCACCGCGGCCGAGGGAATCGAACGCTACCTGCACACGCGCTACGTCGGCCAGAAGCGCTTTTCACTGGAAGGCGGCGAGAGCCTGATCCCGATGCTCGATGATCTCATCCAGCAGGGTGGCCGCGCGGGCATCCGCGAGCTGGTGATCGGCATGGCGCACCGCGGCCGAATCAATGTCCTGGTGAACGTGCTGGGCAAGTCGCCGGAGACGCTGTTCGACGAGTTTGAAGGCAACGTCGATCCGAAAGAGATGACCGGCTCCGGGGACGTGAAGTACCACAAGGGCTTCTCGGCTGACATGCAGACCGATGGCGGTAACGTCCATATTGCGCTGGCCTTCAATCCGTCACATCTGGAGATCGTGAATCCCGTGGTTGAGGGTTCGGTCCGTGCCCGCCAGCAGCGTCGCGGCGATGCCGACCGAGACGA
>CAZFVT010000241.1:0-5492 GCA_964522355.1 uncultured Woeseiaceae bacterium
CGGTACGCGGCGTACGTGTCCGGTGGCCATGTTACGCGAGCGCCGAGACGGTGAAGTGGCGCGCGTGCTCGCGCCGAAGCGATACGGAGATGCCGTACAGGTGCAACTCGATGGGATCACCGCCGATTGCCGCACTTGCCAGCTTCAGCTCAGCGCCCTCAACGAGTCCGAGCACCATCAGGCGCTGAACGGCCGGGTCACCGGCATCGATGGCATCGACGCGATAGCAATTCCCGGGCTTGATGTCTTTCAGAGTCATTGTTTTTGTCACGCGACGGCGCCTTCGGCAAAGATGATAACGATTCTCATCTACTGCCTCAATAAGGCAGCGATGCATGGCTCGATGGGCGGAACGGTTAGCCCGCGTCCGGCTTAGGCGGATCCTGTACAGCACCGATGTGCAGCTCGCCGCGTTCGCGGGCCAGCCGCACCTGGCGACGTCGTTCCTCGAGGCGCTCCGCGCGGTCAGGCTCGATCGCGTTGACACATCGCGGACAGGAAACGCCCTCGCGATAGTGCGGCGACTGAAGGTCGGCGTCCGACAGCGGTCTGCGACAGGCGTGGCATTGCACATAGCCACCCTCAGCGAGATCCCGATCCACCGCGACGCGCGTATCAAAGACGAAGCACTCACCCTGCCAGAGATTCTCCTCAGACTTGACCGACTCGAGGTAGCTGAGTATCCCGCCGTCGAGCTGGTTTACATTCTCAAAGCCCATGTCCTGCATCAGCGCGGAGGCTTTCTCGCAGCGAATGCCGCCCGTGCAGAACATTGCAACGGGCCGTGCCTTGTCATTCTCTTCCAGGGTGGCGACGAACTCCGGAAACTCGCGAAAGCTGTCGGTCGCCGGATCCACGGCGGCAGGAAACGTGCCGACTTCGATCTCGTAGCGATTCCGTGTATCGATGACCAAGGTATCCGGATTGCGAATGAGGCGGTTCCATTCTTCGTGGGAAACATGACGTCCGGTTCCCGACTGTGGACGAATGTCCGGGCGGCCCAGGGTGACGATTTCCTTCTTGACCCGTACCTTCATTCTTCGAAACGGCGCCTCGCTTGCGAGCGTCCAGCGCGGCTGGAGCGGCTCGGCCGTATCGATGGCGGATTCAATGGCTTTGAGCAGCGCCGCGATGCTGTCCTTCGCGCCGGTCAGCGTTCCGTTCACGCCCTCCGCGGCAACCAGGATCGTGCCCAATAGACTAAGACTCTCGCATTCGATCTGCAGCCGATCGCGCAGTAACCCCGGGTCCGCTATGTCCGTAAAGCGGTAGAAGGAAGCGACGTGAAAGTTGGTCATGAGAGGGTGGTTGGTCTTGAGGACAGATTTGCGTCGGCCGGCATTATACGCGCCTCGTAGCCGGCCCGAATCAGTCGCCGTTCTCGCGATGGTCCGAAAAGGTCAGAGACAGGATGCTGTGGCGGATCTCTTCGCCCAAGACCAGCCGCGCATCCTCGCCGATGCGATTGATGTCGTCGTCAAACTCAAGGTTTCCGTCAGCGTTCCGCCTCAATACGTCAAGCTCCCGCAGCTCGCTGATGAAGTCCTGGAACAGCCCGCGATTGAAGAAGTCCGGCGAGTGCAGGCCGTAAATCATAGACAGCCGTTCTGCGCTGGCCTGGCAAAGCTGCTCGAGCACGGCGCGTGACAGGTTGCCTGAGCCGCCTTTTACGAGCTGCGCGATCACCAGGTAAAAGCGCTGCAGCATCGGCACCATGGACTGACCGAGCATCAGCAGCTGGAAGGCACGCGCGGAACCGGACGGTGGCCGGATGAGAATCTTCTTGCTGCGCCCGCGGCTCAGGAGCTCGAGATCGACCAACGCCTCAATGGCCTCGCTGGTCACTTTATCAATCTCGTCTTTCTCCCACTGCAGGCAAAGCTCCTTTTTCATGAAGGGATAGATGAGCCTGACCAGCCGCTGCAGCTCCTCGTGCTCGAGCTGGCGGCCCTGGATGAAGCAGCAGGCGATTGAAGCCGGCAATGCAAAGAGATGCAGGATGTTGTTCCGGAAGTACGTCATCAACACGGCGTTTCTTTGCGACATATTGATCACGTCGCCCTGCTCGTGCTTGATCACCTCGATGAGCCCCATCTCGATGCCGTGATCGCAGATTTCGGCAGGCGTCATGTCCGGCAAGGTGACCGAATGGGAGTAAGGCAGCCGCTTCAGCAGGTCCAGGTAAAGCTCGAGCTGTCGGTGCAGCTCGGCAGAGCCCATGATCTGCTTTGGCGTCGCAAGAAGCGCCATAGCCAGCAAGCCAATGGGCGTTACGGCAGCGGAAGCGTTGATCTCTGCCATGATCCGGCTGCCCAGATCGTCGATGACATCCGCAATCCAGGGCGGACGCTCGGCATCATCACGATCCCGTTCCCGCCAGTCCGGCGTCGTTGCGTCGAGCACCGCTTCGACATCGATCGGTTCGCCGACGTTGACGTAGACCTTGCCGAAACGCTCGCGCAGCGCTCGAACCGACTTGATCAGGCCGCCAAGCGACTCCTTGCGCTTCTTGGCACCACCGAGTTCGCTGATGAACGAATCACCCTCGATGAGCTTCTCGTAGCCGAAGTAAATCGGCACGAACACAATAGGCCGGCGAGGATCGCGAAGGTATGAGCTCACCGTCATCGCCAGCATCCCTCCTTTGGGATGCAGCAGACGCCCGGTGCGGCTGCGGCCACCCTCGACGAAATACTCGATGGGATGACCGCGCACCAGTATCTCGTGCAGGTAGGCACCGAAGACGGCCGCGTACAGGCGGTTGCCCTTGAAACTGCGCCGCAGGAAGAACGCGCCTCCGCGCCGCAGGATGTTACCGACAATGAGAATGTTGAGATTAATCCCGGCCGCCACGTGAGGCAGGCTAAGGCCCTGGTGATAAACGATGTAGCTCAGCAGCAGGTAGTCAATATGACTGCGATGGCAGGGCACATAGATGATCTCGCGATCGTTTGCCACGTCGTGCAGGCGATCGACGTGCTGCAGTTCGATGCCGTCGTAAATCCGGTTCCAGACCCAGCCAAGCAGGCGCTCGACGGCGCGCACGGTCGAGTAGGAGATGTGAGCGGCGATCTCCGCCGTGTGCTCCCGCGCTTCGACGACCTTCTCGCTGCGCTTTATCGAGTTACCCTCGGCTTCCTCATCAATAATTTTCTGCACCGACGGATTTGCAACGATCGCATTGGCCAGGGTGCGCTGGTGCGACAGGTCGGGGCCGACGGTCGCCACACGGCGTTTGCGGAAGTGCACGCGAAGTATCCGCAGCACCTTGCGGTAGGCCAGCTCTGGTTCGGGTTTGTCGGAGGTAATCGCGGCCAGCGACATTGGCCGGCTGACGGAAAGCAGGGTATTGCGTCCCTGGAACAGGGTAACGAAGAACTTTCGCGTGCGGCCGGCGAACTCCCAGTTCTCCGAGAACAGAATCTGCAGAAACGACGTCTCTCGGTCCGGCGCGCGTCCCCAGTAGATTGCAATGGGTACCAGCAGCAGCTCCTCACCACCGGCCGCCAGCGACGCATCGACCAGACGCCTCAGACGGGTCGAGCCTTCGCGGCGCGGCGAGCGGAACAGGAAACCGCGCTTGCGACGCTGGACAATGATGCGGTTCGGCTCCTGCTGCCCGGCAAACAACAGCGGAGCGGTCGGCGATACCAGTCCGTGCTTTCGCGCCAGGCGCTCGAAAACCAGCGTGTCGGCCAGCCCCCCGCTCTCGAACACATAGCATACGGGTACGCCTTCATCAGGAAACAGCTCAGCCGGCGCTTCCGGAACGATCGCCGGCCTGGCCCAGATCGACAGGATCTTCTCGGCCAGCCAGTAAAGAGGGCGCAGCAGGATGCGAGCAAAGTCCATAGCGGAGCCATGGTACCGAATTCTCTCGCTCACCAGACCCTTGATTAAACGTATCTTTTTTGCATCTCCGGCAGTCGTCACGCCGAGCGAGTTTAGCGATCCGGCAATGCATCCATCGCGGTTGCGGAAGCCGCTGCGGATGACGAGAATTTTGCCAGGCCCGCCCTTCGACGCTTTTTGAAACGGTAAAACGAAACTATGCGAACTCAGGCAATGCTCATCGCAACTGCCCTCATGCTGGTCAATACGGCTGCGGCTCAAGCGCCCTCGGTGATCGACAGCCCTGAAGCAAATCGTGCCGCCCGGCATGTCGATGCCTCGACGGCGGATGCCACCCGCTTGCTGATCGACATCGGCAGCATTGAAGCGCCCTCCGGCGACGAACACGCACGGGCTGAACGCGTTGCCGAAGAGATGCGGCGCATCGGCCTCTCTGACGTCCATCTTACGGACGCACCAAACGTGATCGGCCACATACCCGGGAGGTCGGGCAAGGCGGTTGTGTTCGTTGCGACGCTGGACGACCTGAAGACCGTCACCGGGCACCAGCGGGCGCGGGGCATGCCGCCGGCGGTCGACGGGGACCGACTGGTCGGGCCCGGCACGAATACGTCGTCGACCACCGTCTCGATGCTGATTGGCGCTCGGGCACTCGTCGAAGCCGGCCTTACACCGGAACACGACCTGGTTTTTGCCGGCGTTGCCCAGGAGGAGACCGGCCTGGTTGGCATGCGCGCGCTCTACGCCGACTACCAGGATCGCGCATTGTCCTTTGTCGACGTTCTCGGCGACGGCCGACGCATTTCCTACGGCGCGTTGGGAATACACTGGTGGAGGGTTAACGCCTACGGCCCACCCGGACACACCCTCCGCGGCGGCCTGCCTAACGTCAACCTGGGTATTGCGAAAGCGGTCGACAGGATCCTCAGCCTGCCGCAGCCGGAGCAGCATGCCGAACGAATGACGCGAATTAACGTGGCCATGCTGCAAAGCGGCTCGGTTTTCAATCACAAACCGCCGGAGGGCTGGTTCTCGCTCGATATCCGCTCTCTCGACGCTGACATCATCGAGTCAATCGAGACCGATACCCGTGAAATCCTGTCCGCGGTCACCGAAGAAACCGGCATCACCTTCGAGCTCGATGCAGAAAACCTGGTTCCCGGCGGCCAGATTCCAGGCGCCAGGGACAGTGACCTCGTCCGCTGGTCGGAGGCCATAGCCATGCGCATGGGGCTCGAACCACAGTTCAGCGACTCGGGGTCGGCGAATCTGAACATTGCAATTGCGGCGGGCACGCCGGCGATCGGGCTTGGCGGCAGCCGCGGCGGTCAGCGCGGCTATGCCGATGAATGGACCGATATTCCGGCCATGATGCGCGCCGCGAAGCACGTTGCCCTGCTCGGTATTGCGCTGGGCTCCGGAGCGCAAGCCCCGTAGCTAAAACCTGAAGACCGCGCTCAAGTTGAAAGCGTCTACCTCAAACTCTGTGCCGGGTCCGTCATCCTCGTCAACAATTCTGTAGACGGCTTCCAGTCCCAAAGCCTCCGATGGAAACCAGTTCACTTTGAGATCGTAAGCGGTTCCATAATTATTGATTATCGATAAAATACTGACTTAGTTTTGCAAAACAAACAACAGTT
>CAZFVT010000242.1:0-5483 GCA_964522355.1 uncultured Woeseiaceae bacterium
GGATGGACGGCGGGCAGACGGCGCGGGTGGTTAACCTGCGGTCCGGCCCCTCCAACCTGTCGTGGGCGCCGGACGGGCGCTGGCTGGCTTTCGAGATGTCCGTCAAGGCAAATCCGGAACCGCTCGCCAAGGCGCGCAAGGGGCCGGAAGGTTCTGACTGGTCCGAGCCGGTGAAAGTCTTTGACGCCGTGCGCTATCGCCGTGACGGTTCCGGTTTCGTCGAAGAGGCTTATGACCACATCTTCGTTGTGCCGGCCGACGGCGGAACGCCGCGACAGCTCACCTCCGGCGACTTCAACCACGGCGGCGACCTGGTCTGGTCGGCCGACGGCAGCCGGATCTACTTCTCGGCGAATCGGGATGAGGACTGGGCCTACCAGACCGTTGAATCCGATCTCTACGCGGTGACGGTCAGCGACGGCAGCATCGAAAAGATCACCGAGCAGGCCGGCGGTGAAAGCCAGCCGGCGATATCGCCGGACGGCCGCTGGCTGGCCTATCGCTACGACAGCGGCGAGAAGGTCATGTACCGCAACCGTATACTCCGGGTGCTGAACCTCGAGAGCGGCGAGGACCGGGCCCTCACGGATTCGCTCGACGCGACCGTAACCGGGTTCGACTGGGCCGATAACTCCCGTTCTGTGTACTTTCTCTACGACGAGCGCGGTATGCGCAAGGTGGCGAGCGTCAGCCTGAATGGCGCGATCAACAACGTCACCGACAATCTTGGCGGCACGAGCACCGGCCGTCCTTACCTGAGCGGCGCGTTCTCCGAGGCAGGCGGCACCGTCGCCTTCACCCACGGTGCGCCGGATCGTCTCGCGGAGCTAGCCGTCATTCGACGGGGTCGCGAGTCGATATTGACCTCCCTAAGTGCCGATCTTTTCGATAACCGCGATCTTGGCGAGGTGCACGAGATCGTCTACACGTCATCCTACGACGATACGGAGATCCAGGGCTGGTACATCACCCCGCCCGGCTACGAGGAGGGCAAGGCCTACCCGACGATCCTCGAGATCCATGGCGGCCCGAACCTGTCCTACGGTCCGCAGTTCGCCGCTGAGCTGCAGCGCTACGCGGCGGATGGCTACGTCGTGTTCTACGACAATCATCGCGGCAGCACCGGCTACGGCGAAGAGTTTGCGATGAAGCTTCACTACCTTTACTCGAGTGAGGCGGATTTTGCCGATCATATGTCCGGGCTGGACGCGCTAATCGAGCGCGGTATCGCCGATCCTGAGCAGCTCTACATCACCGGCGGTTCAGCCGGTGGTATTGCCAGCGCTTATGCGATCGGCCTCACCGACCGCTTCGTCGCCGCGGCCGTGCAAAAGCCGGTCATCAACTGGGTGAGCAAGGTACTGACGGCGGATTCCTACATCTCCCAGACGGCCTTCCAGTTCCCGGGTATGCCCTGGGAAGAACTCGACCACTATTGGAAACGATCGCCGCTTTCCCTAGTCGGGAACGTCGTCACGCCGACCCTGCTGATTACCGGCGAAGAAGACCAGCGCACGCCAATCTCGGAGACCGAGCAGTTCTACCAGGCGCTGAAGCTGCGACGCATCGACGCGGTCATGGTCCGCGTTCCGGGCTCGCCGCACGGTATTGCCGGCCGGCCGTCACGGCTAAATGCCAAGGTAGACAACATCCTTGCCTGGTTTGCTCGCTATCGGGATGCCGAAGCCAATGACTAAAGTCCTGGGAGGCCTTTCGGCACTGCTGCTACTCGCTGCCTGCAGCGGCGAAGCGCCGTTTCTGCCCGAGTTTCCGGATATCGACCTGGTGATCGAGAACGGCGAGATTGTCGACGGTCGGGGCGGCCAACCTTACCTGGGCGACGTCGTCATCGTTGGAGAGGATATTGTGTTCGTCGGCGATGCGAGCTTCACGGCCGACGATTACTCAAGCCGCATTCGGCGGCGAGTCGATGCAGAAGGGCGGGTCATCGCGCCCGGTTTCATCGACCTGCATTCCCACGGCGACCCGCTGTCGACACCGGAGATGGAAAATTTCCTCGCCATGGGCGTCACCACGATTACCCTCGGACAGGACGGCTCCAGCCCGGCGACCATCGACATCGCCGACTGGATGTCCCAGGTGGCGGACAACGGCATTGGCACGAACCTGGCCATGTTTGTGGGCCACGGCAGCCTGCGTAGCCGTGCCGACATCGGCCGCAAGCCGGTGCCGGATCCGGAGGAGCTCGAGCGCATGCTGTCGATGCTGGACGAGGCGCTCGACGTCACCTTTGGCATGACGACCGGACTGGAGTACACGCCGGGACTGTACGCGGAACGGGCCGAGCTGGAGGCGCTGGCAAAGGTGGTCGGTGAGCACGACCGCATGATCATGAGTCATATGCGTAATGAGGACGATCATGCGCTCGAAGCTTCTATTGAAGAGCTGCTGAACCAGGGCCAGTACGCCCGTGTACACATTTCGCACTTGAAGAGCGTCTACGGCAGCGGCGCAGATCGCGCCCAGGAGATACTCGACATCATCGAACGAGCGCGCGCCGCCAATATCGACGTTACCGCCGAGATGTATCCCTACAGCGCCAGCTACACCGGCATCGCCATCCTGTTCCCCGAATGGGCAAAGACGGATGAGCAGTTTGTGGTGGCCCGTGCCGAACGCCGCGACGAGCTCGCCGAGTATCTTCGCAACCGCGTCAACTTAAGAAACGGACCTGAGGCAACCCTGCTCGGCACCGACCCGTGGACGGGTCGCACCTTGGCAGACGTTTCGCATGAAATGGAGATGGCCTTCGAGGACGTCCTGATTGACGTCATCGGCCCCACCGGTGCATCCGGAGCTTACTTCGTCATGAACGAAGAGCTGCAGTCCACATTGCTCGCGCACCCGATCGTTGGCGTTTGTTCCGACGGCAGCCCGACCGGGTTTCATCCCCGAGGTCACGGCACGTTTGCGCGCATCATCGAGCGCTATGTGATGGACCAGGAGCTCCTGACCCTGCCTGAGGCGGTGCAGAAGATGACCAGCTTCGCGGCGGGCGTGCTGCGCATCGAGGACCGCGGCACCCTTGAGGCCGGCAAGAAGGCCGACGTTATCGTCTTCGACCCGGCGCGCGTGCATGAGAACGCGAGCTATCCGGATCCGCTGCGCCTCGCCGAGGGCTTTGATCTCGTCATCGTCAACGGCCAGGTCGCGCGCGAGCTCAGCCAGCGCTCTGACGAGCTGCATGGCCAGGTTTTGCGTCCTTGAAGTCACTGGAAGCCTTACTGGACGGCGTAGATCTGCGGCCAGTCATCGACGTCGATGAACGCGCCATCGTTCTTGACCTGAGCGCAGGATCCGACGCACTGGGCGCGCCGCTGTCGAGCCTTGATGTCGATCGTTTTTCGGCAGCGGTGAATAAGCGCCTTGCCGATGCCGGCACCGGTTTCGCCTTCGGTCGCTGGGCTGAACGGCGTGAGCTTTACGCAAGCGAGCTCTTCAACGCGACCGATCCCGAGTCGCGCCGTGACGTTCATTTAGGGGTTGATGTCTTCTGCGAGCCGGGCACACCGATTCACGCACCGCTGCCCGGTCGGGTGGCCCTTACCGCCAACAACGCGCGTGAGCTGGACTACGGGCCCCTGGTTATTCTCGAGCACGGCACAGCGAGCGATACCTTCTACACGCTGTACGGCCACCTTTCGCTGGAGAGCTTTCGTGATGTAGAAGCGGGGCAGACGATCAATGCCGGCGACGTCATCGCTCACGTCGGGGCGCCGCCAGAGAACGGCAACTGGGCGCCTCACCTGCACTTTCAGCCGATCCTCGACCTGCTGGGGCTCGATGCCGATTTTCCCGGGGTCTGCAGCGTGGCCCAGCAGGACAAGTGGCTGTCTCTTTCGCCGCTGCCCGCCCGCTTCTTTCCTATGGTTCCGGCCGCCGCGCTGGACGCCCGTTTCACGTAGCGGGCCGTTGAAAAAGCCATCCATGGCCTTTTTCAACGTCGCCAATAGAAAACGCGGTTTCCTATTGCCTCCCATTTTGAATAGCTTGTAGCCATAGAAAATGACGGTACATCCCTGTACCGGTCGCAGCCTGCCGAAAGATTACGTTTTTCGACAGGCTGCTAGCGAATTTTCGCCCGGCGCAACCCGCGTCGAAACATTCTCAAAACCTGAACGACACGAAACCTTAATCGCGTCGTAAGCTCGTCGTCACCTCCTTTGCCAAGACTTGTCGTCCGCGCAGCCGTTCGGCCGCGTCATGGTCAATCAGGAGGGAAGACCCCATGCCAAGAACAACCAAGAAGTGCGTAATGCTGGCGGCCGCCATCGTCACGCCCATGCTGATCGTTGCTTGCGAGGGAAGCGACGGTCGGGACGGCGAGCAGGGCGCAGCCGGTCGCACCGGCGATCCAGGTTCCAACGCGCTCGTCACCCAGACGACCCTGCCTGCCGGTGATGCGAGCTGCCCGGCCGGTGGTGTGCAGATCGATTCCGGCACCGACCTGAACGGCGACGGCATGCTGTCGGCCGACGAAATCTCGGCGACGTCCTACGTCTGCAACAGTGGCGCGGCTCGAGCCTTCAACCGCATCGCTTCGTTCCCCGTTTGCTCCTTCCAGGACGCGACCTGCAACGACGATACGGAAACGGCGGCTGAAATCGTCGCCGCTAGTGAAGACGGTAACACCCTGATTTACACGGACAGCCCGCTGGAAGCCGTGGGCTTTGTCGATATCACCGATCCGGCAAACCCCGTTGGGATCGAGGCTGTCGATCTCGGCGGCGAGCCGACCTCCGTTGCCGTATCCGGTAACTACGCGCTGGTGGGCATCAATACGTCTGCGGACTTCGTAGACACTTCCGGCGACCTCGCGGTGATTGACATCCCCAGCCGCACGATCATGCAGACGATCGAACTTGGCGGGCAGCCCGACTCCGTGGCGGTCAGCCCGGACGGCAGCTACGTGGCCATTGCCATCGAGAACGAGCGCGACGAAGACTTGGGCGACGGCGCACCGCCGCAGCTGCCGCCCGGCCTGCTGCAGATCATCGACCTGGCCGGTCCCATGGCCGACTGGGAGACGGTGGACGTCGAGCTGACCGGCATTGCCGATCTCTTCCCCGAGGACCCCGAGCCTGAGTACGTTGACATCAACACCGACAACGTCGCCGTTGTGACCCTGCAGGAAAACAACCACATGGTGCTGGTCGACCTGCCGACGGCGACCGTAACCGCTGACTTCAGCGCCGGCACCGTCGATCTTATGCAGGTCGACGCCACTGAAGAAGATCCCGCGATCATCTCCCAGACCGAGATGCTGACCGCCGTGCCGCGCGAGCCTGACGGCGTGACCTGGATCGGAACGCAGTGGATCGCCACGGCCGACGAGGGTGATCTCGACGGCGGCAGTCGCGGCTTCACGGTGTTCGACACCGACGGCAACGTCGTGTTTACCAGCGGCAACGCCAACGATCACCTGACGGCGCGTCTCGGCCACTACCCTGACGCCCGTTCCG
>CAZFVT010000243.1:0-4383 GCA_964522355.1 uncultured Woeseiaceae bacterium
GGCGCCCGGAAGCTCAATGGCGAGGAGCCGGTTCCTCGCACAGTTGTTCCGGAAGATCCGGCCGAAACTCTCCGCGATAATGACCCGGATGCCAAAGTCGCGCAGCGCCCAGACGGCATGCTCGCGCGACGAGCCGCAGCCGAAGTTCCTGCCGCCAAGGAGGATCGATGCGTCGCGGTAATCCGGCTGGTTTAGAACGAAATCCGGATTCTCGCCGGCCTTTTCCGGGCCCTCATGGATGTAGCGCCAGCCGGCGAACAAGCCGCTTCCAAGCCCCAGCTTCGAAACCCGCTTCATCTCTCGCGACGGGATGATCTGGTCGGTATCGATGTTGTCGTGGCGGATCGGTACAACGACACCCGTATGAGAGGTGAACTTACTCAACGGTATCGACCTCGCGAACGTCGACGATCTCGCCGGCGATTGCCGCGGCGGCGACCGAGGCAGGACTTGCAAGGTGAGAGCGCGCGCCCGGCCCCTGGCGGCCGCGGAAGTTTCGATTGGTGCTGGTCATGACGCGCTCGCCTTCAGCGAATCCCTCGCCGCCGGCGTTGAAACACAGCGAGCAGCCCGGCTCTCGCCATTCAAAGCCGGCATCGAGAAACACCTCGTGCAGGCCTTCCTCTTCGGCGGCGCGCTTCACGTGCATGGAGCCGGGTGTGCAGATCGCGCGCACGCCTGGTGCAACCTTTCTTCCGCGCAGCACGCGAGCGGCGGCCTGGAGATCGCTCAGGCGCGCGTTCGTGCAGGAGCCGATGAACGCGCCGTCGATACGCAGCCCGGCCAAAGGCTGGCCCGGCTTGAGGCCCATGTAAGACATCGCCAGGTCGAGCTGGTGGCTTTCCTCCGACGTCGTTCCCGGCGCGATGTCCGGTACGGAATCGGTGACCGGAACGGCGTGCTGCGGGCTGGTGCCCCAGGTCACCGTTGGAGCGATCTCGACGCTGTCTATGCAGAGTTCGGCATCGAAGCTCGCATCGTCGTCGCTGGCGAGTGAGCGCCAGCTTTCAACGCAGGCATCCCAGTCATCGCCCCCGGGCGCGAACGACCGGCCCTGAAGATAGTTGAACACCTTCTCGTCTGGCACGATCAGGCCGGTGAATGCCGAGAACTCGACGGCCATGTTGCAGAGGGTAAAGCGTGCCTCCAACGGCAGCGCGCTAATCGTATCGCCGCTGTACTCGATGGCGTGACCGGCTGCACCGGATGCGCTGTAGCGGGCGATGAGGTGCAGGATCATGTCTTTGGCCGTGACCCCCGTGCCCAGCTGCCCGCTGAAGGTGACGCGCATCTGTTTCGGTTTTGAGCTCCTCAGTGTTTCGGTCGCAACGGCGTGTTCGCAGTCGCTCGAGCCAATGCCCCAGCCGATCGCGCCCAGCGCACCCAGGGTACAGGTGTGGCTGTCAGGGCAGGCGACGACGAGGCCGGGCAGGGCAATGGCCTGTTCTGCCGCGATGAGATGGGAGATTCCCTGGTCCGGGCTGTCGATGTCGTAGAGTGAGATGCCGGTGTCACCGGCAGATTCGCGCAGTGCATGAATGAAGGCCTCGCCGCCAGGCACCAGCGTTTTGTCGCCGCGTCCGGGGCGCGTGTCGACGATGTGGTCCATGGTGGCGAACACGTGACGCGGGTTTCGCACCTTGCGTCCATCCTCGGCAAGGCTTTTCAGTGCGACCGCCCCGGTACGCTCGTGCAGAAACACGCGGTCGACGTAGACCAGCGATGAGCCATCGTCCAGCGACCGGATGGTGTGGGTGTCCCAGATCTTGTCGAAAAGCGTTGCCGGCATGAAGGTCCTGGAGTCGCGGCGAGTCGCCGGCCCGATCACGGGAAAGGTCATAATAGTATATCTTTATAACGACAAAGCTTCGGGGGAGTTCACAATGATCGGGCTGATGCGAACGTTATTGGGCATCGCATTCTGGCTGCTGGTATGGACGCCGCTGGCGGCGCAGGAGAGCGTTCCGCCGATAACGAACCAGCCCTGGCAGGAGGTCGTTATCAGCGTGACGGATCTCGACACCACCGCGCGCTTTTTCCGCGAGATCGGCCAGTACGAAACCAAATGGCAGGGCGCCGTCGACGCCAGCGAGATCGCCGCCTGGGGGCTGCCGGTCGAAGCCGGCGGAGAAGCCCTGCTGCTGGGACCGTCCGGTTATGACACCGGCCTGGTAAGGCTCATTCGATTCGATGATGCTGGCCGCAAGGAGCCCATACGCCCGGGTGCCCGCGCCTGGGACACCGGCTGCTACTTCAGCCTGATGGTGCGCATGAAGGGCATGCAGGCCATCTACGACGATGCCATACGCCTCGGCTGGTGGACCGAAACGCCCATCACCTACCTCGAGTTCGGCGCGTCGAAGCTCAACATTGTTATCTACCGCGGTCCGGATGGCGTACAGGTGCAGGGCTATGAGCGACTCGAACCACCGTTGCCCGATGCCATACCCGATTTCGAACGCTTTGCCGGACCGTTTAACGTGATGCAGACGGTCACCGATCGCGATAAGACCTACGCGTTTTTCACCGAGGTGCTCGGTTTCGACACCTTCTACCTGGGCAAGCCGTTCACGGCCAAGGAGCCGACGCCGACACCGCTCGGGCTGCCGGTCAGCCTGACGACGACGAGTCCCTACCGCGCCGGGATTGTCTATCCGCAGGCCGGCGAGTTCGGCCGCATGGAGATGGTGGAGTTCATGGAGCTGTCCGGACACGACCACGCTGAGCGTTGCAATGCCCCCAATCTCGGAATCCTCGCCGCCCGTTTCCCGGTTGACGACGCAAGCGCTGCAGAGGCCGCCATCCGGGAGCGCGGCTGGCGCATCGATCGCCCGGCGTCAGGGGTTTTGCTTCCTCCCTACGGAGCCATGCGCCTGTTCAGCGTCAAAGCGCCCGACGGCGCGAACGTGCAGTTCTACAGTCTTGATGACTAGCCGCTCGGTCAAAATAGCCTATTGATATAGATTTATGACATTATCGGGGCTATCGACCGATCCGGGTGAATAATGCCGGGGACCTGAAGCCGGCAAGGGGGAAGTATGAGCGACCGATCACGAATCGACCGTCGACAGCTGCTGGCAGGACTTGCCGCGGGTGCGGCCGGCATCTCCGCGTTAACGGCATCCGGCAACGCCGGCGCCACTCACGATGCCTATGACCCGGACTTGAAGCGCGGCTATACGCGTACCCGGTTCGGTCTCGTGCACTACTGGTTATCTGGCGGCGGGCCGTTTCTGACGCTCCTGCACCAGGCGTCGCAGTCGTCGAACGAGTTCGCGCCTATCGCGCCCTACCTTGCTGACAACTATCGCGTGCTGGCTATCGACATGGTCGGCCACGGCCGCTCGGACGAGCCCGATCATGAATTGACGGCCGAGGAATACATGGAGGCCGCCATGGCGGTGCTCGATGACCTCGGCATAGAGAAGACCCACCTCGTCGGTCATCACAGCGGTGCAATGATGGCGATGGGCATTGCGGCGGATCATCCTGAGCGCGTCGACAAGGTTGTCCTGTCCGGCATCGGCAAACGTGACGAGGAGCGCATCAAGGCCTTTTTCGAAACGCCGCTTACCCGGGATCTGCCGGTCGACGCTGAAGGCGACTTCCTCGCCAAGACCTGGTCTGTCTACCGGAGTATGAGTGCGCCCATGACGCCGCCGGAAGTGACCTTCCTGCCGTTCATGGTGGGTCTCGAGGCGCGCATTCGAACCTACGACGCGCACTACGCCATCCTCCGCTGGAACGAGGCTGAGGCACGTGCCCGCCTCAAGCACACGGTGCTGTTACTGGAAGGGCAGTACGATTTCTACGTCAATGACCAGGAGGCACTGCTGGCGGAAATGCCGGGCAGCAGTCGCGAATACATTCCGGACTGCGGCGCGTTCATGTTCCACGAGAAGCCCGGAGAGATTGCCGAGGTCATCCTGCGCTACCTCGATGCCTGAGGGGTCTATGAACCGACAGCCGAAAAAACCCTTCCTGGTTCTTGCCCTGTTTCTGGCAGCCTGCGGCGGCCCTGAGGAACCCGCGCCGTCTGCTGGCGCCGCCGTCCAGCAGCTGCCCAACAGCGACGTTATCGTGATTGGCGCGGGACTATCGGGCCTCTACGCGGCAATGCGTCTCGAGCAGGCCGGTCACAAGGTTACCGTCCTCGAAGCGCGAGACCGGGTCGGCGGCCGCGTTTACACGCTAGAGGATGTACCCGGCAATCCGGAGGCGGGCGGCACCGTCATCGGCAGCAGCTATGCGCGGGTGATCGACACCGCCGAATCGCTGGGTCTCGAACTGGTACCGGCGGCCGGATCGGCGGGCGGTCCGCGGAACCAGGTCCTGCACATCGGCGGCGAATTCATCAGCTATGCCGACTGGGCCGAGTCGTCG
>CAZFVT010000243.1:4397-5483 GCA_964522355.1 uncultured Woeseiaceae bacterium
AAGGCCATGTCACCGCCACGCGCTGCGGCCGCGGCGCTCGCCGACAACCCGCTCGAACTCGCCAGCGACTGGCTGTCGCCCGACATGCATCAGTACGACCTGCCCCTTAGCGAGCACCTGGCGGCAGCGGGTTTCGATGAAGAGGCGATGGCATTGGCCTGGCATGCAGGCGCCTACGGCAGCACCGCCGAGGACGCATCCCTGCTGCAGCTTTACCGGGTTGGCGCCGGACGCGCCCAGGCCATGCGACTGCCGAACCCGGCGATTTTCCAGGTGAAAGGCGGCAATGAACGCCTGCCGGAGGCCATGGCGGCGACGCTCAATGAACCGGTGCAGCTGAACAGCATCGTCACGGCGATCGAGCAGGATGACGAGGGCGTGACGGTTACCGTCGCGAACGGCGATCGTTATCGGGCCAGCTACGTCATATCCTCGGTGCCGTTCAAAGCACTGCGTCATATCGACATCACGCCGGCACTGCCGGCCTTGCAGCAACAGGCGATAGAAGAACTCAGCTACAGCCCGGTGATGCAGGCTCATCTGGTCGTCAATGCGCCTTACTCGGGCGATCAACCGCCAGGCCTCTGGACCGACCAGATCATCGAGCGGGTGTTTGCGTTCTCCGTGGACGGCACTGATGAGGTCAGTCACGCAACGATCTGGATCAACGGCGAGAGCGCGGAGACCCTCGGCGCACTGCCGGACGCCGAGCGCGACAAGGCGATCATGGACAGCTTTTATTCGATCTACCCGGAGGCGGACGGCAACGTCGAGCTTCGACACGTCGTCGACTGGGGTAACGACCCCTACGCCGGAGGCAGCTGGGCCGACTGGGCGCCGGGCCAGATTTCGTCTTTCATCCAGGCGATGTCGACGCCCGCCGGGCGCCTGCACTTTGCCGGCGAGCATACGGCCGTGGCCAACCCGGGCATGGAAAGCGCCATGGAGTCCGGTGAACGAGCGGCTAACGAGGTCATCGCGGCTTTCCTGCCGGCGCAGGACGTGACGGCGAGGGAGCGGGGTGAACTACTGTTCATGCGCTGCCAGGCCTGTCATTCGGTCGGGGCAGGGGAACCGCACAAACTA
>CAZFVT010000244.1:0-5470 GCA_964522355.1 uncultured Woeseiaceae bacterium
GATAGGTTCGCGTTCCGGGACCGAAGGGATCGCCGCCATCAGCGCAGAAGGTGTGCCAGTAGCAGATCGAGAAGCGCAGATGATCACGCATGGTCTTGCCGCCTACCACGCGGTCTGCATCGTAGGCTTTGAAGGCGAGAGGATTATCAGACTCCGGGCCTTCGTACACGATGGGTGAAATGCCGGGGAAGTACTCGCGGTTGCCAATCCAGGGTCGCGCACTCATGTTGATGCTCCGTCTTTTTCTAGTAGTGGTGCCACGTCCGCTACCGCGCGCCGATAGGCGGCGTAGCTTTCAGCGTAGCGATCGGATGTGGTTTCGTCGGGCGCACAGGCAAGATCAGGGCGTCGCTCGATGTGCTCGCGTGTGACGTCGCCGATTTCGCGGCTGGGATCGTCCTGGCGCTGCAGCGCCCAAAGCGCCTGCAGCGCTGCGCCAAAGGAAGCGCCTTCGTCCTGGGCGAGCCGAAGGACGGGCAGCCGGCAAACGTCGGCGACGATCTGGCGCCAGACTCGACTGTTCGCCCCGCCCCCGGTCAGCACGATCTCCGACGCCTCGATTCCCAGCCGACGCAATTCATCGAGCCCGAACCGAAGCCCGTAGGTTGCCCCTTCAACGGTCGCCCGCAAGAGGTGGCCTTTCGTGCAATTGTCCGCGTTGAGCCCCAGCACGCTCGCGCTGGCGCGTGGCAGATTCGGTGTGCGCTCTCCCGTAAAGAACGGCAAAACGATCAGGCCGTCAGAGGCCGCCGGCACATCTTCGATAGCGGCATCGAAGCCATTATTGTCGATCCCCAGCGGCTCCTTCATTAACTCAGTCGCAAGCGTGCAGTTCATCGTGCAAAGGAGAGGGAGCCATCCGCCGGTCGAACTGCAGAAAGCGGCGATATTGCCCTGCGGGTCGACGATTGGCTGATCCGAGTAGGCGAACAGGGTTCCGGACGTACCCAGGCTCATCGTCAACTGGCCGGCCTCGACATTGCCGGTGCCTATCGCCGCCATCATGTTGTCGCCGCCGCCCGGTGCTACCGGTATGCCGGCCGGCAGGCCGTACTCCTGCGAAAACGAATCCGTTAGCTCGCCAATGATCTTACCGGGTTCGACCAGCTCCGGCAGGCAGTCGGCCAGATCTCGGGAATCATCAACGGCTTTCAGCAGATCGGGGCTCCAGACCCGATTGCGCACGTCAAGCAAGGCCGTGCCGGAGGCGTCGCCGTACTCCATGGTCGTGCGCCCGGTCATGACGAAATTCAGATAGTCGTGCGGCAACAGCACCTTTACCATCTTCGCGTACTTCTCGGGCTCATGAGCCCGCAGCCAGCGAATCTTGGGCGCGGTGTACCCCGTCAACACGGGGTTGCCGGCAAGCTCTATGCAGCGCTCCGGACCGCCACAGGCTTCCATGATTTCGTCGGCTTCCTGCTGCGTTGCCGTATCGCACCACAGCTTCACGGCGTGCAGGACCTGGCCGTCAGCATCTACGGGCACGAACCCGTGTTGCTGGCCGGATACCGCGACCGCGCGCGCCGACCTGCGCACATCCTCGCTGACCTGCGCCAGAGCCTTTTTCAACGCGACCAGCCACCAGCCTGCTTCCTGTTCCGCTCGGCCGGTCGAGTCCCGGGTTACGTTGAGCGGCGAAGACGCCGAAGCCACGACCTCGCGCGCCTGGTAGTCATAGAAGACCACCTTCAGGCTCTGGGTACCGAGGTCTATGCCGAGTGTCGTGTCCATCTTGTGTCGTATTACTCCCTTTATGCACCCGGATCGTTATCCAAACCCTGTCGATGCAGGATGCGTCTTGACCTATCTGCCGTCGGGCAGCATTCGAATCATGGGGTTTCGAAAGTGAACGCGGCTATCGGCGCCCATGGACTCCAGTGCAATCGTGCCCCGATGAAGCCGACCCGGCCCGTCGACATCGTCAGGCTCCGTGAATTCATTGACGGTCTCGCCATTCACTTTGACGGTGATCTTCTTGCCGTCGACCTTGACGTAGTAGGTGAACCATTCGTTGTCGCGATGCGGCGTCGACTTCACCTCGCTGGCCCCGACCAGGCTGCCGGTTTTGCTCTCACCCGCTCGGCTGGCGTTGATCTGGGCCTCGTAGCCGAAGTTCGGCGATCCGTCTTCCTTGTAGCGCGTGTGGAAAAAGACGCCCGACCCCGGGTGGGTGTAGGCGTCGATCTTGAACTCGAAGTTCCGGTAGTCACCGCCGTCAACCGGGCCACCGTAGAACAGGTAGCTCTGCGGACCCTCGGCAACAATCATGTTTGCGGCGGCCTCACTGGGCACGATCTGGAACGCCTCGGTGCCCATGTTCAGCCGAGTGGGCCAGACATCGGTCCGCTCCCACCACTTCAGCTCAGCCCAGTTTGTCTCCTGGGTTGCGCGCCAACCGTTTAGCGACTGCCCTTCCTGCAGAGAGACCCAGCCCAGGCCCCGTTCACCTTCATAGCCTGCCGATGGACTTCCGTCGTGTTCGAGTTTGCCGACGGCCCACAGCAGACCGGCCGCCACGAGATTCAGATTCACATCCGCGCCCATCGTCGCGTTGTGATGTCCAAGGGTGCTGGCAAACACTCGCACTCCCTCAAACTCGTGAGTCCAGGCGATGGGGAAGAACTCCGCAGCTTCGACGCTGTAGGCACGAGCCAGTGGCATGGCCATGTCCTTCAGCTCGATCGGCATGTACAGCTCCCCCTCCGGGGTCCGCCAGGTCCCGGGAAAATTCACCATGATGGGATGATCGGGCTCGAGGGTTTCGATCGTGAACGGGATACGTTCAACTTCATGCTGGTAGGAAACGGCACCGGTAAAGTCATACCACTTATCCGTTGTCGTCCGGTGCAGGTGCATTGGGCAGTGCAGGAGTACGGCCGGCACCTGGTGTTCCGCATGAGCCGCCATGATGTTCTCGACATGCCTGGGGTCACCCATGTCGAGGTTGCAGTTGTTGTACACCACCACGTCGAAGTTCCGCGCCCAGTCGTCCGTCAACAGGCTCTCGAACTTGAACGCCATGTCCTGTTTACCGGCACCCTCGTTGTGATCGATGGTGAGCTCAAGATTGCCGATGCGATCAGTGAGGCCCTTCTCAAGCTGTCGCTTCTGGGTGTAATAGTCGTGAAAAGGCCCACCGCCAATAATCAGGAGCACTTTGAGCGGGTCTGCATCCTGCGCTGTGGCCGTACCCTGATCTGCAAGGAAGTTTGCGGAGAGTAACGACACCAGGGCTGCAAAGACCGCAACTCTCACCCTGCGTGCTGGCTTTTTCATTAACTGACCCCCTATCATTTCCTGCCGTCCACACCGCAGCGGACGTGTACGACCCCGTAGCGCGCGGCAGGTTGGCAACAGAGCGAACCTTTTCTCCGACGCGTGACAGGCTTGAATTCCCCGATCCCCGTAGCCTGTTTTCTTGTTCTCCGGCGCTTCCGCCGCTTTCTGCCTCGGCGAGGCGCCGAATACTCGTCCGCCTCCCCGCTTTCATTCCTTTCTGCTCAGAATCTCTTCTCGGCCCGCATTAGCGGCGGACGTCAGTGGTGACATCGACCCTAATCCGGCAACAGTCGAACCATTGGATTCCTGAATCTCACGCGGCTGTCATCGCCGATAGCCTCGATGCCGATCGTGCCTCGATTGAGGCCGCTCCAACCTGCAAGCCCGGGAGGCTCGGTGAATTCGTTGACGGTTTCCCCGTTGACCTTCACAGTGACCGTCTTGCCGTCGACCTTAATGTGGTAGCTGAACCACTCGTTGTCACCGTGTGCCGCAGTGTCTACATCACTCACCCCGACCAGGCTGCCGGTTTTGCTCATGCCGTCCCGGCTGGCATTGATCTGGGCCTCGTAGCCGTAGGCCGGCGTACCTTCCTCTTCGTAGCGCGTATGGAAGAAGATGCCTGACGCCGAACCTGGCTCGGTGTAAACATCGACCTTGAATTCAAAATTCCGGAAGTAGCCGCCGGCAACCTCACCGTCGTAGAAGAGGTTTCGCTGATCGCCCTCGACAATCAGGGTATCCCCCTCAAGGCGGAATGACTCTCCGGCCATCTTGTCTGCAACGGTTGGCCAGGTCATCTGTCGGCCGTACCAGGTAGGTGCCCGCCAATCCACGACGCCACCGCTTTCGATCCAGCCGTTGAGCGAATCGCCCATGAGCGAGATCCATCCAAGACCCCGTTTGCCTTCGTATCCCGGCGATGGAGTGCCGTCGTCTTCGAGCTTTCCTGCCGCCCACAGCACACCTGAAGCAATCAGGTTCAGGTTCGCGTCTGCGCCCATCGAGTCGTTGTGGTGTCCAAGCGAGGTGGTGAAAACCGGGACCCCCTTGTATTCATGAATCCATGCGGTTTCAGAATAGGAGTTTGTTTCAACCGAGTAGGCATACGACAAAGGAGTGACGTTATTCTGCAAATCTACGATCAGATACAACTCACCGGCAGGCGTGCGCCAGGTCGGCGGGTAGTTCCTCATGATTGGATGCAGTGGCTCCAGCACTTCGATCGTGTAGGGCGACGTATTGGGATGATTCTCCTTCTCGTGCACATAAGAAACAGCGCCCGTGAACTCCCACCACTCATCCGCTGCACCGTCTTCAGCGTACTGATAGAGGTGGATGGGACAATGGACGAATACCGCCGGTAGCTGATGCTTGACGTGCTCGGCGATGATGCCTCTCACATAGTCGGCATCTTTCACCTGCAGGTTGCAGTGGTTGTAGATAACGACGTCAAAGTCCGCCGCCCAGTCTTCTTCCAGATGACGAGAGAAAAAGAAATCCGTCGATTCCATCGTGAGCGTATCTGCGCCCTCGTAGTCGGTCGTGATCTCAACGTTTGAAAGTCGCTCGAGCAGGCCCTGTTCGATCTGATCCTTCTGCGTCGCGTAATCGTGCCAGGGCCCTCCTCCGGTTATCTGCAGGATTCTCAACGTATCGGCGTTTTGCGCCCCTGCGTCCCTGGGCAGGCTGCCCGAAAAGACGATCGCCAGAACAGCAAGGAGAACTGATGTAATGAGGATTGTCTTTCTGGTTACATTCATAGTCATATCCTTTTTGTTCGACGCTCAATACTCATCCAGCAAGCCGGCTGGTGATGTGAGGACTTCGGCGCTCTGCAGGCCAGCGGCAATTACTCCGGCAGAGCAAACACGTGAAGCCGCCTGCCGATAGGTCCGGTTACCGGCGAGCGATAGCGGCCGCCACCGCCGCCAGCCACGATCGCAACGTACTGCCTGCCATCGATCTCATAGACCGAGGGACTCGAGAAGCCGGGGGCATCCATTTCAATTTCCCACAGGAGTTCGCCAGTGGACTTGTCGAATGCTCGGAACCGGCTGTCTTCCGTTGCGGCAATAAAGATCAGTCCGCCCTTGGTAACCGCCATACCGCCAAAGTTCTCGGCGCCGGTATTCCGGATCCCCATTTCGACCAGCCCCGGGTACTCGCCGAGCGGAACCTGCCAGAG
>CAZFVT010000245.1:0-566 GCA_964522355.1 uncultured Woeseiaceae bacterium
AGACCTGAATGCCCGCCGCGGCCTTGCTGAAGACGGTGTCCAGGCCGTCGATCGCGCCATCACCGTTTACGTTGAACGCGACCCGTTGCGGCGCCCCACCGGATAGCCAGTCGGCGACCATCAGCCAGCTGCTACCGCCGGAATCACAAGGGCTGGAATTTGGAGTCGTGGTGTTGAAGAACACGTTGTCGCCACGGATGACCGGGTCGGTTACCAGTCGCTCACCGGTTTCCGGGAGCTCCATGAACCAGCCATCGGCCGTTGAGTAATCGACGGTGTTGGAGGTAATCGTGCGAGCAACGAAGCCATCGGGCGTGGTCCCGACGAAGATGTACTGCTGAACCAGATCGTTCTGGTCGAGATTCTGCTCGCCGGAGTCCCAGACGGCAACGACTGACTGGGTATCGGTACTCGTGATGTCGGCCGTAGTCAGGTACTGGCCGCTGCCGAAGATCACCATCACGTTAGGCGTGTTGGCGATTGACGTTGGCTGTGCGCTGTTGCGAACGATCACCGGTGCCGTCGTGATCGGCTGATTGTTTATGCCGTTGTATAGCGGCACGGGG
>CAZFVT010000245.1:576-5464 GCA_964522355.1 uncultured Woeseiaceae bacterium
TCGTAGGCTGAGCCCCAGGCCGAGGTGTTGCTGCCCGACAGGTCGAAGGCCCACATGTTTCCTTCGATGTCTCCGGCATATGCCCGGTCAGCGAGTCCGTCACCGTCCGTGTCAACGACCGCAGGCGTAGCAAGACCGTTTCGATCGACTGTGTCGCCGACGCCCGTGGAAATCTCCACATAGTCGGTGCCTGGCGTCCAGGTGCCGTCGGCGCCCTCCTCCAGGAACAGGATGAAGAGCTTCGCTTCGCCGCTGCCCAGGTCGTTATAACCGTTGCCGAGCACGACCCCCCAACGGATGGTGCTGCTGGGTCCCTCGAGCGGCACGATGGAGGGCCGGCTGAAGGTGTGCCCGAGATCCGGATCGTCAGCGCTGGTGAATTCCCAGATAACGGTGTCGGCAGGCGATGAGCCTGACTCGGAAATCGACGCCGGGTCCGTGACGTCAAGTGCATAGAGCCCTCGCCCACCGCCGCGAAGTCCGCCGACCAGCACGGTT
The DNA here is from genome assembly GCA_964522355.1 of uncultured Woeseiaceae bacterium. GTDB lineage: Bacteria > Pseudomonadota > Gammaproteobacteria > Steroidobacterales > Woeseiaceae > JBFGFX01. Next base: position 1,075 of record CAZFVT010000245.1, read on the forward strand.
CGCCACTGGTCCGTCATGCTGGTGCGGGTGCTGGCGTAAACGTCGGCAATGGATACCGTCAGGTCGACCGCGTAGCGGTGCTGATATGCCGGGTCGGTCAGGTAATGCAGGCCGCCAAGCGTGTCACCAGAGAACAGAGCGTTCGGCATATAGGCAAACAGCTCCTTGCCGTCTGCCTGGGAGATTGCGTGCAGCATGCCGTCATTGCCACCGACGTAAACGACGCCGGTGCGGGAGGCATTGGCGGTGCGGAATTCCGTATAGGTTCGGCCGGCCGCGTTCGGGAACGGCGGCGTGTCGGGCCAGTTCAGCTCCGGCGCACCGGCGAATACCGGTCCGGAATGCACGATGTCGCCGAGCCGGCTCTCTCGTGTCCGGAAGGCCTTATCGGAATAGGTATCCACCCCGTCGGTGTAGCTGCAGGCGTCGGTCGAAGAGATTTCGCAGCCGCGATCGCCGCGAAGGAAGGCCTGCCGTGCGATGCCGGTAGCGTCGTTCGCCTGTGAGCCATCGGGCATCGTGCGCAGATCAGTCTTCTGGTCGTTGGTCAGCTGATCCCATTGGAATGCCACACCATCCGAACCATCGTAGGTCAGGATGTTGCGCGGTGCTGTCGCGAGATCACGCTTGTCCAGCTCGTCACCCGCGCCCCACGCCGGCACGGTGCCGATGTCACCGGTGACTGCATTAAGGTCGTAGGCCAGCAGTTCGCCCGACCATTCCTCGCTCTTGAAGAGTGCGAGGTATAGCTGCGAGTTGGTACCCAGGGAGCCAGTGTTAAAGGCAACCGATGAGGAAGAACCCGTACGGCCCTGGATGGAGGTCAGTGCGCCCTGCAGGCCGTTAATCAACTGCTGCGGGTCCTGTGCACTCAGGAATTCGCCGCGACCGTTCCAGGCAGCGTGCCGCACATCGTCGATTTTTGCCGCATCCGTCGTGGGCGCGGGCCAGGCGAAATCGTCTTCCGTATTCGGCGGCATTGACGTCAGGTCACCGTTCACGCCGAAGGCTATTGAATACGTGACCATATGCTGCGCGGTGTTCTCGTCGACACCGGATGGTGGCGGCGTCAATTCGTTGGGTATGCCCGGGCGTATATCCGTCTCGTAGAACTCCATCGCGATATCGGCCAGCGTGTCTGACTGATCGTCGCCGTAAGGTCCGGACGTATCGCTATCCCATTCCGTGTCATCGTCGCCGTCGGCGTTGCCAACGGAGTCATCATAGGTGCCGTTATAGAATCCGTCGGTCAACATCAGGGTGAAGTTCTGCTGGCAGGCACCGCCGGCTGCGTCCGAGAGTCCCGGGCAGTCCGAAAAGAAGCCATTGGAGTTACAGCTCAGGTAATCGCCAGCATCGTGGAGTGTATTGCGCAGCGGCGTGCCGTTGTCCCCACGCAGGGTGTAAAGGGCATCCATGAGCGTTCTCTTGTTGCCGGTGCTCGGATCGTCATTCATGGAGCGGATTGGGGTATTCACGGTGTCGTTGTTGTGAATAGTCACGAGCCCCATGCGAGAGTTGCTGGCCCCGGCTGTAAGCTGCCCGAAGGCTGACTTTGCGGCCAGCTCACGCCGGCGGTAGTAGGAGAACCAGTTGGCGAAGTTCTGGATTTCCTCGGCATAGGTACAGGTCGGCGCGAGCACGCAGTCGGTCCTGAGAGCGCCGCTGGTGTACGTGGCCGTCGTGGCACGAATGTCGATCCGCGTATGGGCGTCGTCAGCGTCTACCGTGCCGTTGCCGTTGCTGTCGGTCCACTGGTTGTAGAACGCGGGGTAAAAGTTCGTGTCCTCAATATCCAGACTGTCCGGGCAATAGTCGGTGTCGAGGGTTCGCACCGCCGTCAGGTCGATCGTTCCTCCACCGGGTTTAAACGGATCGTAGGGTGCTGCGGTCGGGTTAATGTTGCCGAACGTATCGCCGTTCGTGTCCTTACCTTGCCATGGATAGTAGGTGACCGCGGGATCGTAGTAGGCACGGTTATAGGACGCGCTTCGGGCACGCCAGACGCCGCCATAGGGTGCGTCAACGCCCTCGGCGATTAGCGAAGCCTCAGTGGGGACGACACGATCGTTTCGATCGTCAGGGGAATCGTAGGTGTAGAAATAGCGACAGCCGCCAAACCACATCAGGCCGTCATCCTCACGGGTCATCAGCGCCCAGTCCATGCTGCCGGAGTCGTCGATCAGGAAGAGAATATTCGGCTCGACCGCATTGGTCAGGAAAAGCGGCGAATCGGCCAGGGTGCCCGGGCCGGCATGGCCGGTTGCGGGTGCGCCGCTAACAAAAGCGGCAGCCGCCATTACGGAAAGCCTTCGAAATTTCGCTGGTATCCTTGCCATGGTCCTGACCTCCCTGGTCAGTCGTTTTGCAGAGACCCTACTGGTCTCTGATGTGTTCTTGCTTGTTCTGGGAATAGCTTGGGTCAATTGCTGATATCCATTTCGGCTTAGCGCCAGCAGTCATCCCAGGTAACGCCGGCATCGGCGCCGGCGACGTTCTTACGGCCGTTATTCGTCAGCGTGAAGCTCCCGCACTCGTCGCCGGCCTGCGCGCCCGTGGGCGATGCCTGTACCGTAAAGGTCGATACCGTCGCCGCCGAGATCGTCAGGTTGTAGAACGCATCACCGCCGTCTGTGGGGCTCGTGGTCGCGAAGATTCTGGGAGCGCCGGTGTCGTTGCCGGAGGCGGCTGCTCCCCGATAGGTGCCGTTTACGGTGTAGTACCGTTCCATGGCCTGCGCCAGGCTCACCAGGGCCGCAGCACTATCCGCTCGCCTTGACTGGCGAAGCTGGTCAACATACGACGGATAGGCAATCGCTGACAGAATGGCAACGACCGCGAGGGCAATCATGACCTCGATCAGTGTGAATCCGCGTGTGTTTTTCTTGTTCATTGTCGTTTCCTTAGTCGCGCCGACGTCCGAGGACTAGCGTCGGCGGCGTGTGTCGTAGTTTCTCGGTAGCAGCCAGAACTCGGTGATGACCCTGTTCTGGTCCACCTTGAACGCGACTCGCGTGCCTGGGCGCAAACGTGACCGCGACACGCTGTAGGACTGCAGCGAGTGCACGATCGCGTCATCCGCAAAGATGAAGGAGCTGTCGTCGATGATGATGCGTTGCTCCGCAGCGATGACGGCGTCGATCTCGCCCGCATTTCGCAGTTCGGCAACCGGGTAGTAGGACGGCAAGCTCTGAGCAAGCGCCGAGCCCGCCAGAGCGGTAACGAGGATCAGAATTCGAATGGCCAGCTTCATGATGAGCTCCAGCTATACCGCCGCCTAGCGGTTCAGTTCTTCCCAGGAAAGGCGACCGGTTCGCGGTCCGCCCAGGTCGGCGATTTCCGTGATCTCGATGGTGCTGCCGCCGGTTGAGTTGGTCGTCGACGTGTAGCGCTTGTTGGCCAGGTTCGCCGGTGATGCCGCGATGCCGGAGACCTTCGTACCGGCTGCGGGCACCTGGTTGACGGTGTCGAGGCCATCGATGGCTCCATCACCGTTGACGTTAAAGGCTACCTTTGTCGGCGCACCACCTGTCAGCCAGTCAGCCACCATGAGCCAGCTGCTGCCGCCGGCGTCGCAGGGGCTGGTGTTAGGCGTCGTCGTATTGAAGAACACAAGGTCACCGCGAATGACCGGGTCGGTCACCAGGCGTTCGCCCGATTCCGGCAGGTCCATGTACCAGCCATGATCGGTCGCGTAATCGACCGTGTTCTGGGTCAGGGTTCGGGCGACGAAGCCATCCGGCGTTGTCCCAATGCCGATCGTCTGCTCGACCAGGTCTGCCTGGGTGAGTTCCTGGTCACCGGAATCCCATACGCCGACGAACGACTGCGTGTTCGAATCAATAATGTCCGCAGTGGTCAGATATTGGCCGGTGCCGAAGATCACCAGCGTGTTGGGATTATTGGATATCGAGGTCGGCTGTGAGCTGTTGCGAACGATAACCGGCGCCGTCGTGATCGCCTGGTTGGCCGGGCTGATGTACATCGGCTTCGGCGTGGCGCCCGTCTTGTAGACGGAGCCCCAGGCGCTGGTGTTGCTGCCAGACAGGTCAAAGGCCCACATGTTGCCTTCGATATCGCCGGCATAGACCCGGTCAGCAAGCCCGTCACCGTCTGTATCGATCACGGCGGGCGTCGCCAGGCCGTTGCGGTCGGTGGTGTTGCCGACGCCGGTTGAGATCTCGACGTAATCGCTAACGGGTGTCCAGGTTCCGTCGATGCCCTCCTCCAGGAACAGGATAAACAGTTTCGCTTCGCCGCTACCGAGATCGTTGTAACCATTGCCGAAAACGACGCCCCAGCGGATCGTGTTGCTCGGGCCTTCGAGAGGCACGATGGACGGTCGGCTGAACGTGTGGCCCAGGTCGGGATCATCCGCGCTCGTGAACTC
>CAZFVT010000246.1:0-5461 GCA_964522355.1 uncultured Woeseiaceae bacterium
CTTACACGTTGCGTTTCCGCATGTCGCCAATGTTCACTCACCAGCCGACCGCGCAGTTCTATCACGTCACGGTCGACAATCGTTTCCCCTATCGGGTTTACGGGAACCAGCAGGACAACTCCACGCTGTCGATTCCCAGTCGCTCGGACTACGGCGTCATCGATGAGACCGAGCAGTATGCGATCGGCGGCAGTGAGGACGGCTACACGGCGGTTCACCCGGAAGACCCCAACATTGTCTATTCCGGCGACCACCACTGGATGACTCGCTACGATCATCGCAGTAAGCAGGTGAAGTACATATCACCGTCCAACGAGATCTGGTGGGGGTGGGGTGCCGCCGATCACACCTATCGATTCCAATGGGTGTTCCCGATTGTCGTCTCGTCCCACGACCCGGAGACCATTTATGCGACGTCGCAGGTGGTGCATCGTTCGCGTGACCGCGGCGATTCCTGGGAGGTCATCAGCCCGGACCTGACGCGGGCTGATCCCAACACCCTGGAGACCACGCCGGGTATCGACGACGACCCGGACACCGGCGCCTACTGGGGGCCGATCAAGCGCGACAATACCGGCATCGAGTGGTATGCGACGATTTTCGCGTTCGCTGAATCACCCATTGAAGAGGGGTTGCTTTGGGCGGGGTCTGATGACGGCATGGTGCACCTCTCACGTGATGGCGGCGAATCGTGGACAGACGTCACGCCGGCCGGTTTTCCGGAGTTCACCCTGGTCAGCATCATTGAGCCGTCCACCTTTGACCCGGGCACCGCCTACATTGCTGCGAACCGTTACAAGCTCGATGACCTGACGCCCTACCTGTTCAAGACGACCGACTTCGGGGAATCCTGGACGCTGATCACCGATGGTATTGGCGGGAATGATTTCACCCGCGTCATCCGACATGATCCGACCCGCAAGGGTCTGCTTTACGCGGGCACGGAAACGGGCCTTTACCTGTCGTTTGACGACGGCGGCTCCTGGCGCCGCTGGGAATCGAACTTCCCAGTCGTGCCGGTGCGCGACATGGTCGTCAAGAATGACGACCTGGTGATCGGCACGCACGGCCGCAGTTTCTGGATCTTCGACGACCTGGCTGTCATCAGGCAGGCCGAGGAGGGCGCCTTCACGGCAGACGCCCACCTTTTCGAACCAGAAGACCCCTACCGTTTCCGCGAGCGAGTCGTCGGCAGCGTGCTGCGCAACCAGAGCCCGGCGGGTGCACAGGGCGCCAACCCGCCGGCGGGCGCAGTGATCTGGTATCACCTGCGGGAGCCGGGGCAAACGGTTACCTTGACCTTCCGCGATGAAAGTGGAACCGAGGTTGCCAGCTTCAGCAGCGAGCCGGACCCGGACGCGATCGGTACGCCGCGCAACCCGCCGCCGGATCCGATCGCGAACAAGGCCGGGCTGAACCAGTTCGTCTGGGATCTTCGCTATCCCGGTCCGCTGCAGATTCCCGGCGCGATTTATCGCCGTTACGACCCGATCGGTCCGATTGCACCGCCCGGGACCTACGACGTGGAGATGCGGGTGGGCAACTACTCGGCAACGCGATCCTTTGAAGTGCTGGCGGATCCGCGACTGGATACGACCCAGCAAGAGTTCGATGAGCTCAATGACTTCCTGCTGTCCGTGCGTGACGAAATCACCAGCACCCATGAGGTGGTATTCCGGATTCGAGAACTGCGCGACCGAATCGAAGCGCAAATGGACCTGGAAGGGCCTGGTTCGCGCGCCCGGCAGGAAGGCGAACAGGTTGCCCGGCAGCTGATGATCATCGAAGAGAAGCTGATCCAGTTCCGCGCCAAGGCGACCCAGGATCTCATCAACTACCCGGTGCGCCTAAATGACAAGCTCTCGACCCTGTTCACGCTCGTGGAGTTCTCCGATTCGCCGCCGGCAAAACAGGACTACGAGCTGTTCGACGAGCTCAAGGAGCGCATCCAGGTGGTCGTCGATGAGCTCGATGAGCTGGTTCAGAGCACCGACTGGTCGCGCATTGGGATGGAGGTCGACTAGGCTCGTCGCAGCGGCCCGGGAACCGTTCATCCGGACGTTTCCGGGCAGGCCGAGCCCCGGTCTGGTTGGGGAAGTAGGGCCTGTGGTTTTGGCGAGTTTTCTGACCAAAAGCCACAAAATGCTTGCTTTATTGACTAAAAGCTAGCATAAAGCCGGTCATGGATAGAATTGATCGGCAAATATGCGGCCTGCTTCAGGAGGATGGCCGGGCGACCAACGCGGAAATCGCGGAGGTGTTGGGCGTGTCGGTGTCGACAGCCAGTGATCGGGTCCGTCGCCTGATCTCGAACGGCACGATCAAGAGCTTCCAGGCAAGAATCGACACCCGGTCTGCCGGCGCCGATTTCTGCTGCTTTCTCCTGATCGATATGGTCTATGACGGCGAGCAGGCCGCTGTTGAGGCGCTCAGCGCGCGGCCCGAGGTGCTGGAGCTTCATCACATCAGTGGTCCCCATTCCTATCTCGCGAAGATCCGGGTCAGCGACGCGAGCGCACTGGAAGCATTTCTTCAGGAGGCCGTGAAGCCGCTCGCCGCCGTGCATCGCACCGAGACCTTTTTCTCGATGAGCGTCCGCAAGGAGACGTCGGCCGTCAAGATAACGCCACCAGGGCAGGCCTGATGCCGCAAAGCATCGAGCACGTCGCTATCGTGGGTTGCGGCTTCACGGGAACGAGTCTCCTCTTTCAGCTTATTGATCGTTGCCCCGTTCGTCATATAACGATCTTCGAAGCCAGCGGAGAGTTCGGGCCGGGCTATGCCTACCGGCCGGACGAGACGCCGGACTACCTGATCAATAACACGACAGACACGATGTGCCTGACGCGGCATTCCCGGCGGGCGTTTCTTGACTGGCTGGAGACCAAGGCGGAATTCGAGGGTGTCGATCCAAGAGGCCATCTTCCGCGAAGAATCTACGGAAGGTTTCTGCAGGAAATAATTGAAAAAAATAAGATAATGGCTGCAGATAAGGGCATCGAGCTCTCCTTCCTGCGGCACGAGGCTCAATCCCTGGAACGGCTCGACGACGGCCGCCTCCGAATCGCCTGGCAGGATGGGGAGGTCGTCGTTGATGCAGCAGTTCTGACGACGGGCCGCTGCCCGGATAGGGACAGTGTGCATCCGCCGGCAACCGCGGAGGCCGTCTACATTCCGACCCAGATCATGTCGCCTGATATGGACGAACTCGCGCCCGATGCCACGGTGCACGTGCTGGGCGCATCGCTCAGCGCCTATGACGTGGTCAACCGACTGTTCGCCGAGCACACAGGCTGTCGCTTCGAACGGAACGCCGATGGCGTTTTGCAGTACCACGCGGGAAGCAACGAGCGGAGAGTCGTGCTGTGCTCACGCAGCGGCAGGCTAAAGGCGGCGCAATCCCGCTATCCGATGACGTTGAATCGCCGCCACTTCACAAAGACGGTGATGCGCGAGAAAGGCGAAGCGGCAGGTCTCGATCTGAGCGGCGTTAAAGCTTTGATCACGGCGGAGGCAGAAGCACACGGTGTCCGACTTGACTGGCCGGAGATTGTCGATCCCTACGCGGGCTGTGAGGACGTCGAATCCGTCACGAGCCGCGCCGGTGAGATTTTGGGCGCCACCATCGACGCGGCGACGGATCCGACCGGTCGAAATTTTCTCGTTGACCTGTTCGCCGATGCCCAGTTTGAGGTTTGGGACGCGTTCGCCGGCAGGGCGTTGTCCGCCAATGCTGAGCGGGCCTATCGATCCGACGTCGAGACCGCCGCCATGGTTTACGCTGCGCCTTGCCCGGTGCCAACGGCCGAGAAGCTGCTGGCATTGCTTCGGGCGGGTCGCCTTTCGGTCGTCAAGGGAGTACGAGAAATCGTCCTGTCCGATGACCAGCAGAGTTTTATCATCGAGCACGAGTTCGGCAGCGACGCAGCCCGCGTTCTGGTCAATGCGACGGGCGCGACCTATCGGGACGTGACGAGCCCGGAGCAACCCGGCCTGCTGCGCGGGCTGGCAGAGCAGGGCGTGATACGCCCTTATCGCCGTGACGGTATTGCCATGCCCGGGGCGGAGGTCGACATGACGAGCTTCCGGCTAAACGATGCGGATAACATCTACCTCGCCAACATGCTGCTGTGGGGGCCCGGCTTTTTCACCAGTTCAGCCATTACCATGGCGATGGTCGCCGAACGCATCGTGGATGACCTGGTAGAGCGGTGCCAACATCAAGAAGAACGGACAACGACGTGACGACATTCGAAAATCTGATCCTGACGCTCGACAGCTATCTCGGCAGCGCCACCTATTTTCCCTTCCTGCTGGTTTCCGTGGGCGTCTTCTTCAGCATCTACCTGAAGATGCCCCAGGTTCGTTATTTTCGTTATGCCTGGAGCGTCCTGCGCGGCAAGCACACGCCAAAGGATGCGCCCGGCGACGTGACGCATTTCCAGGCGCTGGCAACGGCGTTGTCCGGCACCGTGGGCACCGGGAACGTAGGTGGTGTGGCCTTCGCTATCCACCTGGGCGGCCCGGCGGCGCTGTTCTGGATGTGGGTAACGGCGTTTGTGGGCATGACCACGAAGTTCGTCGAGGTCACCGTCTCTCACAAGTATCGCGAGCAGGATGAATCCGGGCACGTGGCCGGCGGCCCCATGTACTACATGGATCGCGGGCTCAAGATGCGCTGGCTCGCCGTAGGCTTTGCCGCAGCGCTCATCATCAGCTCGTTCGGTTCAGGGAACATGCCGCAAAGCAATAACGTGGCCGCAGGCCTTGCCGTTTCCTTCGGCATTCCAACGCCGGTCACCGGTATCGTCTTCTCGATACTCCTGGCGCTGGTCATTATCGGCGGAATCGAACGTATCGCCGCCGTCGCGGCGCGCCTCGTGCCGACAATGGCCGTCCTCTACACCTTCGGTGCGCTTGCCGTTGCGGCGAGCAACGCAGATCAGATCCTTCCGGCTTTCTCTGCCGTCTTCGCCGGCGCCTTCACCGGGTCCGCAGCCACCGGCGGATTCCTGGGCGCGAGCTTTGCCTACGCCTTCAATCGAGGGGTTAATCGCGGGCTCTACTCCAACGAGGCCGGCCAGGGATCTGCCGCGATCGCTCACGCGTCGGCCAAAACCAACGAGCCGGTCGCCGAGGGCATGGTGGCCATCCTGGAGCCGTTCATTGACACGATTCTGATCTGCACCTTGACCGGCGTTGCGATACTCGCTTCAGGCGTCTGGCAGCAGAAGCACGCAACGGAGTTTGCGTTGAGTGAGGTGGAGTTTGTGCAGGGTGTGTACGTCGATTCCAATCGGGAACACGTCGACCAGCTATCTGCCCACCTGAGCCTGTCACCGCCAGCCGATGACCCGGTGAGGCCGCTGAACGCGACACTGCAGGTATCAGACGGCGTGGCACTCGATGGCGACTTCACGGTGATACACAGTCGCTCGATTGCCGAAGACGTCAGGTACTT
>CAZFVT010000247.1:0-5430 GCA_964522355.1 uncultured Woeseiaceae bacterium
ACAACTCCCAGAACATGCTGGCGATATTTCGTACGCCGCACGGTCAGCAGGCTGATCCGGACGCGCCTATGGCGTCATTGCAGTGTGAAAGCTGTCACGGACCCGGCGGCAATCATTCGGGCCGGCGCAGCATCGGCCCCAAGCACGCCAGCATCGTCGCCTTTGGTCTCGACGCGGCGACCTCTATGACGGACCAGGATGCGGTCTGCACCGGTTGCCACGATGGCGACATCGCGCCCGGCTGGGTTGCCAGCGAGCATGCCCAGAGCGATGTGGGTTGCATCGGTTGCCACAATGTTCACAACCCAGTCGACCCGGTGGGTACTCACGCCGGACAGAACGCCGTCTGCTTCGATTGCCATACCGAGCAGCAGGCGGACAGCATGAAGCCGTTCACGCACCCGCTCAGGGCCGATGCGCCGGTGCGGGTGAACGCGATGGTGTGCACGGATTGTCACAATCCCCACGCGTCGGTCGCCTCCGGGCTGTTGAGTCGCAACACGACCAATGAAGTTTGTTTCGAGTGTCACGCCGAGTTCCGCGGCCCGGTCCTGTTTGACCATGCGCCCGTGAGCGAGGACTGCGGAAACTGTCATCAGCCGCACGGTTCCATCCACCCGGCAATGCTCAGCCGTCGTGCACCCCTGCTGTGCCAGTCCTGTCATTCCCAGTCCGGGCATCCGAGCCTGTCATTCACCGACGACGGTCTGGCCGGGGGCTCGAGGCCTTCGCCGATGCTGATCGGCCAGAGCTGCATGAACTGCCACACCCAGGTGCACGGTTCGAACCATCCGTCCGGCTTCAGTCTGATGCGGTAGGCGGGAATGCGCGCAAGGTTTATCAACGTTACTCGAGGCTTGTGTTGGCTACTGGCCTCGTCCGCGGGCCTGTGTACTCCGTTGGCGTTCGCGCAGCAGGCGCCTGAAGACTGGGACTGCGCGGCCTGTGATGGGGCGACCGGGTGGGCCGCGGACGTTACTCTTGCCCCCGCGTTCGTCTTTGACGACGCCTATCGCTTCGGCAATCAGACCGGGCTCGACGAAAGTGCGTTGAACCTGTTCGGCGACTTCAGCGGCCGCTACGTCAACTCGGAGGCGCTGTTCCTCGACTTCGAGGGCTATCTGCGGGGATCAGACGCGATGCGTCTTTCCGCAGAAGGCGGGAGACAGGGCCGCTACGCAATTCGAGCAAGCTACCAGGCCATCCCGCAGCGCCTGTTCGATACGGGCGTCACACCTTTCCTGGGCGTCGGCAGCGATTTTCTTTCGCTGCCGGACAGCTGGATTCGCGGCGCCAACACCAGCCTGATGACCGAGCTTGATGACGCTGCAGCGCCGCTGGCGATTGGCCTCGACTGGACCAACCTGGCGCTGGGTTTCGACGTCGATTTGCTGCGCGACTGGGACCTGAAGGTTGACTATGTGCGGCGAGAGAAAGATGGCATACGCCGGTCGGCCGGCAACTTTCTCTTCAACAGCCTCGAGTTCGCCGCCCCGGTCGACTATGCGACGGACGACGTCACCGTCAAACTCGACTACCGGCGGTCGAACTGGCAGGTCGGCGTTTCCTATTTTGGTTCGACGTTCTCGAACAATAACGAGTCGCTCACCTGGGACAACCCTTATCGGGCCATAAGCGGCGACAACCAGGGCCAGAACGCCCAACCACCGGACAATTCATCGCACCAGTTTTCGGTCTCCGGTTCTATCCAGCTTCCTTCACAAACCTCGGTTTCCGGCCAGGCCAGTATTGGCCGCCTGGAGCAAAACGAGGCGTTGCTGCCGTATACCCTGAATGCCACCCTGGTGACCGATCCGCTGCCGGTCGCTCGTTCGGGCGGCGAGGTGAGCACGCGCAACCTGAACCTGAGAGCCGTCACCTCGCCCGTTCGTAACCTGAGGCTTAACGCAGAGCTTCGCTACAACAACTTCGACAACCAGACACCCCGCAATGCCTTTCGTCCGGTCCTGACCGACGTTGCCCTCACGCCGGGACTGGTAACCAGCCGCGCTTACGACTATGAGCGTAGCGAACTCCGGCTGGGCGGCAACTACCGGCTGCGGCGCGGCATGCGTCTTTATGCCGGCTACGACGCCAAGACTTTCAAGAGAAACCTGCAGGAGCGGCGGGAAACCGACACCGGCCGACTCTGGCTGCGACTGCGCGCGCGCATGCGCAGCATTGTGCAGGCTGACCTCCAGGCGTTTACCGAAGAGCGCGATGGCAGCAACTACGTGCCGATTGACGACGGCGGCGCGCCGCAGAATCCGCTCATGCGCAAGTACAATCTCGCCGATCGGGATCGCGATGGTTGGCAGCTGCGTCTGGCGCTATTGGCGATCGACGGCGTTGACCTCGGCCTCTCGATTGAAAACGCTGAAGACGACTACAGGAATTCACTGATCGGGCTTACGTCGAGCGATTACTCCCGCGTCGGTATGAACGGCTCCTGGCAGATCAGCTCGCGGTCTTCCGTATACGCCAGTATCGACGTTGAAAACGTCGAGACCGAACAGGCCAACAGCCAGTCTTTTTCGGCGGCCGACTGGATGGCGGCGACCGATGACCGGATTGAGTCTGGCACTATTGGCACGAACTACGCCGGGCTGTTTGGCAGTTTCAACGCGCGCCTTGATTTCAGCTGGTCGGACGCGCGTGGAGAGATTCGCAATGACACCAGCGGATTCCGCACCGACTTCCCGGACACCCGCAGCGTTCGCCGTACGTTAAGTGCCGGCATTGAGTACCCGTTCTCCGATGCTTTGACCCTGGGCTTCCAGTACTTCTATGAAGAACTGGAAACCGATGACTGGTCGCTGGATGGCGTGGAGCCCGATACGGCACTCAATCTGCTTGGCCTGGGCGCCCAAGCCTGGAACTACGATGCGAACGTGATCTACGTCAGCGCCCGGTACCAGGTGCAACCCAGGTAGGCACCGCAAGTTTCGCCACGCTGTTCCTGATTCGACCGGGCTTTCGAAGCTGCCTCTGGCCGCAGCCGCCTGCCGCTGAGCGGGATTCTGACCGTCGCCGTTGATTTGTGTCCGGCCGCCGCCGGCGGCAATATGCACAGCCACCATGAAACGACACCCAGTAATCCGGATGGCATGCGTCGCCACCCTGACGGCATTGGCATCCGGCTGCACGACCGTCGGGCCGGATTATGTCAGTCCGGACGTCGAGCTGCCCGAGGTATGGCTCGACGAAGAACGTCGAGGCCTCGACACCTCGCCCGCCGAACTGGCGGAATGGTGGAAGGTGCTCAATGACCCCGCCCTCAATGCGCTGATCGACCGGGCCGTCGTTAATAACAACAACCTTCGGATTGCCGGACTTCGCGTGCTCGAAGCCCAGGCGGCGTTGGGTATCGCCATAGGCAGCCAGTATCCACAGCTGCAGGTGGCCACCGGCGATGTGACTGCCGTTGGTACCAGCGAGAACGTCTCGGGATCCACGACTGATACCGATACGGTACAGGTCAACCTCGGGGCTACCGCGTCCTGGGAGATCGATTTCTGGGGCAAGTTCCGACGGGGTATTGAGTCGGCCGATGCGCAGGTGCTGGCATCGATCGCCTCCTATGAAGACCTCCTGGTCATCATCATCGCGCAGGTCGCCGACACCTACGCGCTCATGCGTGCGTCCGAGGAGCAGCTGGCGCTGGCTCGCGAGAGCCTCGAGATTCAACAGCGCAGCTACGACATTGCCGAAGTGCTTTATCGCAACGGGCAGAACTCGGAGCTCGATGCGCTGCAGGCGAAAACGCTGCTGCTGGGTACCGAGGCTTCAATTCCGAGCCTCGAACAGGCCATCCAGCAGACGCGCATCGCGCTCGCTGTACTGTTGGGCATGGCGCCGGGCGACATGACCGATCTTCTGGGCGAAGAAGGCAGGCTTCCCGACCTGCCCGAGTCGATCACCTTCGGTGTACCCGCCGACCTGCTACGGCAGCGGCCGGACGTGCGCGCTGCCGAGTACGGGGCCATGGCGAGGAGCGCGTCGGTTGGCGTGGCGACCGCGGACCTGTATCCCAGTTTCGGGCTGACCGGTTTCCTCGGCCTGTCCGCCGTTGAGAGCGATTCAACCGATGCTGACCTGTTTCGCGCCGACAGCCTCACCTATTCACTGGGTGCGGACTTTGTCTGGCCGTTTCTTAACTATGGCCGCATTCGGAACAACATTCGCGTGCAGGATGCCAGGCTGCAACAGGCCCTCGTCGGTTATAGAGAGACCGTCATACAGGCCGCTGGTGAAGTCGAGAATGCCCTGGCCGCGCTCTACGGCACCGGCCGCCAGGATCTCATTCTTGCCGAGGGTGTAGAAACGGCGATGCGCTCGGCCGATCTGTCGCTGCTTCGCTACCAGGAGGGATTCGCCGACTACCAGCGCGTGCTGGATTCCCAACAGGCGCTGTTCTCCCAACAGCAACGCTACGCGCGCAACCGTGGTGAAGTTATTCGCAGCCTGGTGAGCGTTTATCGCAGCCTGGGCGGTGGCTGGCAGGGCCGCGCCGCCGAAATCGTGCATGATGACGATCGCCGCGAAATGACCGAACGCACCAACTGGGGCGACCTGCTCGAAGACGCCGACGACGAAGAGAACCCGTAAGGCACTCGAACTATGAACGACGAAACCAAAGCTGACGTGAACGCTCCCGAAGCATCCGAAACGGAACAAAAAGACGCCCCGGCGTCAGAAGCCGAATCGAAAGGCGACCCGGTCCGCAAGTGGACGTTCCTGCTGCTCGGTTTGGCGGCGATTCTGTTTACCTGGTACCTCATCGCGGATCGGGTCACGCCGTATACCTCGCAGTCGCGCGTGCACGCGTTCGTCGTCCCCGTTTCTACCGAGGTCAGCGGCACGATCGCGGAGGTCAACGTCGCGAACAACCAGTTCGTTGACGCCGGAGAAGTGCTTTTCCAGATCGACCCGACGCGCTACGCGCTCTCCGTTGAGACGGCTGAGGCGAATCTCCAGGCCGCCCGCCAGGCAACCGGCGCTACCGAAGCCAACGTCGTGGCGGCGGAAGGACAGCTCAGCGCGGCTCGCGCTTCTTTGCTTCGGGCTGAACAGGATGCCGTTCGACTGCGGCGTATCGTTGAGGAATCGCCCGGCGCCGTCTCCGAACGGCGCGTCCAGAGCGCAGAGGCGACGCTCGCGGTTACCCAGGGGCAGGTAAAGACGGCCGAGGCAAATCTCGAGCGCGCGCGCCAGGATCTTGGTGCTACCGGCGAGGAAAACTCGAGAATTCTCGAAGCTCAGGCTGCCTTGCAACAGGCCCAGGTCAACCTCGAACGCACGACGATCCGGGCGCCGGATGACGGCATCGTCACGGACGTTCGTATCGATCGTGGCAACTTCGCGTCCGCCGGTGCGCCACTCCTGACCTTCCTTGCAACCGAGAACATCTGGGTGCAGGCAGGCTTTACC
>CAZFVT010000248.1:0-5409 GCA_964522355.1 uncultured Woeseiaceae bacterium
GCTTCATCCGTACTGATCGTAAGCCTCGGCTGGTTCCTGACGGACAAGATTGTGGAACCGAAGCTCGCAAGTGACGAGATTGACGGCGAGCTCGACGACCTGCCCACAATGGAGCCACTGACGGACAAGGAACGCCGGGGCCTGCGCTATGGTTCTATCGCGCTGCTTATCGGCCTGGTCGTCCTGTTCGCAACCATCTGGCCATCGGATTCGCCATGGCGCAGCCCGGACGGTGTCGTCGTCGCCTTTGGCGCGCCGATCATGCGCTCCATCGTGCCGCTACTGTTTGTCCTGTTCATCATTCCCGGCCTTATCTATGGGCGAATCGCCGGCACCATTACGAATTCGAAGGAGATGATCGAGGGTATGTCAAAGGCCATGACCGGCATGGGCTACTACCTTGTCATCATGTTCTTTATCGCACAGTTCGTATACGCGTTCGGCTCGTCGAACCTTGGCGTACTGATGGCGCTCAAGGGCGCCGAGGCGCTACAGGCACTGGCACTGCCGGCGGCCATCACGATCACCGGCATCGTGTTGCTGACCGGCTTCCTGAACCTGTTCGTTGGCTCGGCCTCCGGCAAATGGGCGCTGATCGCGCCCGTGTTTGTTCCGATGCTGATGCAGCTCGGCATCTCGCCCGACCTGACCCAGGCGGCCTATCGCATCGGCGACTCGAGCACCAACATCATCACGCCGCTGATGCCGTACTTTCCGCTGGTTGTGGTTTTTGCGCAGCGTTACGTGACGCGCACGGGCATCGGCACCGTAACCGCCATGATGCTGCCCTACTCCGTCACGTTCATCGTCGCCTGGACGATGTTTCTGATGATTTACTGGGCGCTTGGCCTGCCGCTGGGCTTCCTCGCGAGCTACACCTACCCGGCGAGCTAGGCGATCCTGGCGACCGGATGGAGCTGTGACGGAAGCAGACGTCCCGGAAGAGCCCAGCATCGCGAAAGCGATTGCCCTGGGCGTAGAGCAGCTGGACACGGTCAGCGACAGCCCGCGTCTCGATGCGGAACTGCTGCTCATGCGCGCGATCGACGTGGCGCGCAGCTACCTGATCGCCCATCCCGAAGACCAGCTCGATCCCGCCGCCTGGCAGCGCTTCACCGAGGCACTCGAGCAGCGCCGCCAGGGCAAGCCCATGGCTTACATCACCGGTGAAAAAGAATTCTGGTCGATGCCACTGATGGTGTCCCCGGCAACGCTTGTGCCAAGACCGGATACTGAAGTGCTGGTCGAGCAGGCGCTAGGCTTCATATCGCGGCGCGAACCGACCCGGGTGCTGGATCTCGGCACCGGCAGCGGCGCCATCGCGCTCGCCATTGCCCGCGACCGGCCGCTGGCTGAGGTCGTTGCTACCGATCTGAGCATCGACGCACTCGCCATCGCCCGCGAGAACGCCCGACAGTTCGACATCGACAACGTCAGCTTCGTCGCCGGGAACTGGCTGGAGCCGGTTGGTGACAAAGAGTTCGACGTTATCGTCTCGAACCCGCCATACGTCCGCGAGGATGACCCCGCGCTTGATAGGTTGCGGTTCGAGCCGCAGGACGCGTTGATCTCCGGCCCGGACGGCCTTGACGACATCCGGCGCATTGCGGCCGATGCCCTGGGCGTTGCTGCAGCGGGCGGCTGGCTACTCGTTGAGCACGGCGCGGACCAGGGGGAATCGGTTGCCGATTTGTTCACGGCGGCCGGCTGGCAGGACGTGAGAACCGTCAAGGATCTTGCCGGTCTGGATCGCGTCACCCTCGGCCGCGCGCCCGACGCCTGACCCTCAGCCCTGGCGCAGATACTCCCAGACGCTGATGCCAATGAAGCTGCCAATCGCATAGCCGAACGACCCTGCCAGGGTGCCGGGCACAACGAGGTCTCGCCAGCCCTTGGCCGTAGCGATCGCCGGCGCCGACGCAGGCCCGCCGACACACACCGCTGAGGCGATACAGAGCTCGGCAATGCCGAGCCTGAAGAGTCGCCCGATGGCCAGCATCGCCACAAAGTGAACGCCCACCACAATCAGGGCAAACAGGAACAGGATCGGAGCCGTTGCGATCAGCCGCCAGAGATCGGCGCTTGCGCCGATGGTTGCGAGGAAAATGAACATCAGCGCATTGCCTGCCTCGTTATGCCCGGAGAGATGCCGGACGACAAAACGCTGACCAAAGGTCGCGACCAGCACGGCGAACAAGGTCGTGGCAAGAATGGCGTACTGCGGTCGCCCCATGGCATCGCCTGCCCATTTGCCCGCCGCGGCCATGGCAAACGCCATCGCAAAAGCCAGCACCAGCCCGGCGACGTCGAGGTCCGCGATCCGGTGAACCTCATCGGGCTTGCCGGATGACAACGCGTCATCCGACGTCGCGCGCGGCGGGAACAGGCGCTGGACCAAGGCCACGCCCGGCAGAAGAACGATCACGATGATGTGCAGGTTCGTGATCAGGTTGTCGGCCGCAACGGCGGCAGACAGGAGCGTATCATCCTCAAACTGCGTGGCAGCCGCCACGGCTGCGAAGTTCAACGAACCGCCGATGTAAGTGCCGGTGAAGAGGCCCGCCAGCTTGTTCTCCTCGGGCCCGAGATCAATCAAGGCAACGGCAACAAACACGCCGGCCACAACGGTCGCCGAACCGATAAAGAAAGCCACCAGCGTCTTGCCGGATTCGGCGAACACCCGCCTGAGATCGGCCTGGAACAGGAGCAGCGGGATGGCCAGCGGTACGATGTATTCCCAGACCGCATCGTAGGCCGGTGCGGCTGTGGGAATGATCTTCAGGTTCGACAGCACGATCGCCAGCGACATCAGCAGCATGACGCCTGAGTATTTGCGACCGAACGGATAGCGCTCGCACCAGAAGCCGAAGGCCGCGATCCCGAGGAGGGCCGCCCAGACAGCGAAATCGTTGTCGGGCGCTATCAGCGAGCTCATTTTCGCCGACTACTCCACGAAGGTTGCAGAAACGCTGCCGAGGTCGGTGAAGCTCACGGTCGCCGAATCGCCGGCCGAGACCGGCAGCGGGATGGTTACCGTGCCGGAGAACACGAACTGGCCCGCCTCGAACTGCATGCCGTACTTCGGCAGCTCATTGGCCGCCCAGAGCATGGCAGCAATCGGCCCCTCGCCCATGAGCGACGTCGCCGGGCCTTCGCTAACCTCTGTGCCGTTTACCTCGACGCGGCCCATCTGGGCGTTGATATCGATGGCATCAAGCGGGTAACGCTCGGCGCCCAGCACAACGCCTACGGCGATGCCGTTATCTAGAATCGCGTGTTCCCGCGTGCCCGGCTCGGTCAGGCGCCAGTTGACGAACTCCAGGCCAACGCCAACGGAGTCGATGGCTGCAATGAGCTCTTCTTCGGTAACGACCGGGCCCGGCAGATCGTCTTTCAGGTAGAAGACAATCTCCGGCTCGGCATTGGTTGTGCCGTTCGTAAAGAACTCCGTCGGCACGGGCTCGTCCTCGCTGTAAACGCGGTCGCTCATGTAGTGACCGACGGCAGGATCGAGCACGTCGCCAGGCTCCGCCTGCCGAGTCCAGGCCAGCTTCCAGCCAACGTGTTCAGCGCCCGCCTTGCTGTGGTCAAGGCGCATACGCTGAATCCGGTACGCCCGTTCGCGCTCGATATTCGGGAAGTTTGCCGCGATCTGGTCGGTCTGCCCCTGACCGGCCGCCACCTCAAGCATGTGCAGCATGATGGCTTCATCGCTCGACTCTGGCGACAGGCCGCCGGCATCCGGTGCTTCTGTCGAACAGGCTGCCAGTGCGCCGGCGCCGATCAGCATACAAATAGACAGTCTCACTTCCCGTCTCATGCGCTCCCCCTGATGTGCTTTTTGTCATTGAGCCGCTTATTCTATTCCGCATCGCGGGCCGCCGCGAACTTACACTTTCGGGGGAAAAGAGATGACGCGCTCACGCATCGCCAAAACACTACTCGGAGTTTTCTGCATCCTGGCCGCAGGTCAGGTGACTGCGCAGACCTCATTCAGCGTCTCGTTCGACGAATCGGTGGAGACTGCGTCGCTGGATGGCCGCGTGCTCCTGATGCTGTCGAAGAACGGCGATCGCGAACCGCGCCTGCAGGTGACCGCAGGCATCAACGCCATCCAGGTCTTCGGCGTCGACGCGGACAGCCTTGCGCCCGGCGAGGCCGTCACGATTGACGAGTCGGTGTTTGGCTACCCCTTCGACAGCCTGGCCGACGTTCCGGAAGGCGAATATGTTGTCCAGGCCCTGCTGCATCGCTACGAGACCTTCAACCTGTCGAACGGCAAGACCGTCAAGCTGCCGATGGACCGCGGCGAAGGCCAGCAGTGGCGTCGCGCGCCAGGCAACCTGTACAGCACCCCTGTGACCGTAACGGTTTCGGCCAGCGGCGATGATTCGATCAACATCGTTATGAACCAGTCGATACCCGCCATCGAACCGCCGGCGGATACCGACTACATCAAGCACATCCGCATCAAGAGTGAACTCTTGAGCGAGTTCTGGGGCCGCGACATGTATCTGGGCGCGCACGTGCTGCTGCCTGAAGGGTTCGACGAGAACCCGGATGCCCGCTATCCGCTAGCCGTCTTTCACGGGCACTTCCCCAGCGACTTCGGCGGCTTTCGCGAAACGCCACCCGAGGAAGATCTCGAGTGCACCTATAGCGCGCGTTTCGATCTCGACTGCTACAACCGAATTCAGCAGCAGGAAGCCTGGGACTTTTATCAGAAATGGACCGGTCCTGACTTCCCGCGCATGCTGATCATCGAGGTCCAGCACGCGAATCCCTACTACGACGACAGCTATGCAGTGAATTCGGCCAACCTGGGTCCCTACGGCGATGCGATCACCTACGAGCTCATTCCCTACGTGGAAGAAATGTTCCGCGGCATCGGCGAAGGCTGGTCGAGATTCCTCTACGGCGGCTCAACGGGCGGCTGGGAAGCCGCGGCCGTTCAGGTGTTCTACCCGGACGATTACAACGGTGCGTTCATCGCCTGCCCCGACCCCATCGATTTCCGCGCCTTTGTCTCCGTCAATCTGTATGAAGACGAGAACATGTACTTCGACTTCGGGCCGCTGAACACGCTGGCGCGGCCTGAGCGCCGTGACTACCTTGGCCACATCTCGGTCACGATGGAAGATGAGAACCATCTCGAGCTGGTGCTGGGCACGAACAGCCGGTCCGGTGGCCAGTACGACATCTGGGAAGCGGTGTATTCGCCGATGGACGATGACGGCTACCCGAAACGCGCCTGGGACAAACGCACCGGCAAGATCGATCCGGAAGTGGCCGAGTACTGGCGGGAAAACTACGACCTCAGGCACATCCTCGAACGCGACTGGGCGACGCTCGGCCCGAAGCTCGAGGGCAAGCTGCACATCTACGTCGGCGACATGGACAACTACTACC
>CAZFVT010000249.1:0-5401 GCA_964522355.1 uncultured Woeseiaceae bacterium
TGTATAAAGTGGTGGACGCCGGGCCGCGCAGAATTGAAGTGCAAAATGGCGCTGATCGATTTCTGCTCGGTGCTCGCTCGGAATCAGGTGCCTGGGCGCTCGACGGCGCTTTTCTCTATTCCTCGTCAGAGACCAGCGACATCACACGCGACCGGGTCAGCAGCACGCTCTTCCAGCAGGCGCTGGCCCGCGATACGGCTGACGCCTACAACCCGTTTAACGGAGGCGACCCCGCTAACCTGGGGTTTGGCGATGCAGTGCCGAACCCGGACGAGGTTGTTGCCCCGTTTCTGATCGACATCCGCAGGACGAACGCGACCTCGCTGGTGCTGGCCGACGTATACGCTTCGAACTCGGAACTGTTCACCATCAATGGCCTGCCCGCGGGTCTGAGCATTGGCGCCGAATGGCGTGAAGAGCAGTTCAGTGAACGTCGCGATCCGCGCCTCAACGGTGAGATCGGCTACACGGACCTGGTGAGCGGAGAAAGCTACGCCAGCGACGTAATGCAGTCGAGCATAACCCCGGACTCGAAAGGACTGCGCCAGGTCACGTCCTTTTTTGGCGAACTCGCAATGTCACTGGTCGCGCCGGAGCAGTCGGTCGCCCTGGTATCGAGTCTCGACGTCAACCTGGCCATGCGGCTCGAGGACTATTCCGACGTCGGCAAGGAGTGGCGCCCGCGTGTCGGCGTTGCCTGGTGGGTGACGCCGGGCTTCGGTATTCACGGTTCGTGGTCGGAAGGCCTGCGCGCGCCGAACCTGCCGCAGGTCAACGCGGCGCCGGTGCCGCGTATCCAGGTGGCCAGGGACTGGTATCGCTGCCAGGCGCTCATCAACAAGGGTCTCATTGATACGCTGGGCGCCTGCGAAGTTGAGTCGGTACGTGCCGTCGAAGTGATTACCTCGGGCAGCGATCAACTCGTCGCGGAAACCAATGAGAGCTTCAGCACGGGTCTTCGCTTTCGCTCCCGAAACCGCCTGCTAAGGGCATCGATAGACTATTGGCAAATTGACCAGTCGCAGGTAGTCGGCCTGTTTGGCGCACAAAACCACGTCGCGCTGGACTATTTTCGACGGCTGGATGGCAGCGATAACCCGGCCGTGTCCCGCGCGCCGCTCACGGCTGAAGATCTGCTTCTGTTCGAAGGCTCCGGACTCGAGCCGGTTGGTCTGCTGCGCTCCATCGATGAGCGATATGAAAACCTGGACGGTCGCCTGACCCGCGGCGTCGACTTACAGCTCAACGCCGACGGCCTCGACTCGCCCCTCGGCGCATTCATGCTTGAGCTTCGTGCCAGCCGACTGCTGGAGTCGCGACAGTCGGTCCCGGCTCTGGGCCAGGAGATCGTAGACGCCAACGAGCCGGCGGTGCCGTTCATAGGTGCCGGCGACCTGCTTGAGATCAACGGGCGTCCGCGCTGGCGCGCGGCATTCCGCCTGGCGGTCGACGGCGGCAAGACGCATTTTGGCCTTTTCGGTCGTTACGTCGGCGAGGTGCTGGATACCTCTGCGATCCAGGATGACAGCGACGAGTTTCTGTCCGTTGACGACTGGTCATCGGTTAGTGCCTTCGCCGGAATGCGCTTCTCGGTTACCCGTGACATCGATGCGACGCTCAGGCTAACGGTCAACAATTTGCTTGATACGTCCCCACCGTTGGCCGATGAGTCGCTGGGTTACTTCGTCGGGCTGCATGATGCGGTAGGCCGCTCCTATAACCTCTCCTTAGTTGCCGATCTAAACTAGGAGAGACCTTCTCCATCCAAGGCGTCAATAACGCGCCGACGCGAACTTCTCTTCCAGCAAGAATCCACCCTTTCAAAAAAAACTCCCACGTCCGGGGTGCAGGTTCCTGTTGCCCATCCGTCGTACCTCATGAAAGCCGCAAGAACGGATCGCGCGCCGACGCGTGACCGCTTGCTGACAACGAGAATCAACAATCTGCCGAAAGGAAGGGGGGGCAATGAAGATTCGAGCGACATCGCGCGCGCGCGACCGGGCATCTTTTCCGGGAACACCACGACGAACTATCCTGGCTGCCGCAGTAGCAGCTTCACTCGGTACCGGTATTCCGATGCAGGGCGCCTTCGCACAGGACTCCGATGATGATGCCCTCGATGAGGTTGTCGTCACCGGTTCCTTTATTCGAAACAGCAAGTTTGCGCAAAACAACCCGGTCGAAACCGTTACCCAGGCCGACCTGATTGAATCCGGGCAGCCGAACGTAGCGACGTTTATCCGCGACCTGACGTTTACCCAGAACACCAACGTCGTTGCCAACGTTAACGCCGGTGGTAGCGGCACCCAAAGCAGCGTGGGTACGACGTTTAACCTGCGCGGCCTCGGCGAGAACAGCACGCTGACCTTGATGGACGGCGTTCGCTCGGTCGACAACGGCATCAATACCCTGCTTCCGGACATCGCCATCGACCGGCTCGAAGTCGTGCTCGACGGCGGTTCGGCTATCTACGGTTCTGACGCAGTCGCGGGTGTCGTCAACCTGATCCCGGTCAAGGAGTTCGACGGATTCCGCACGCAGCTCTATTACCAGCAGGATGCCGAAGATACCTTTGACGACGCCAAGTTTGGCGCTCTCTGGGGCAAGACCTTTGACAACGGCCTTTCGCTGGTCGTTGCCGGTGACTATGCGCACACCTCGCCGCTGATGAACTTCGAACGCCCGCGCACCTTGCGTGCCGACAACGGCTGGACGCCGTCTGGCGATATCGGTTCCTGGCGTGAGCTGCAGGGTGCAACGCCAAGTATCGGCGAGAGGCACGGCGGTGCGCAGACCGGTCTGAACCTTTCAGATCCGAGCTGCGGCACGTTTAACAGCGATGGTTCTCCCAACAATCCTGATCCAGACCTGTTCGTCCAGGAAGATCTCGGTCAGGCGTTCAACAATCCGAGCAGTATCCCGGTCGGCGGCTTCAGCGACGGACCGCGCTGTTATTTCACGTACTCGGCGCAATGGCCGCTGGTTGAAGGCAAGATTGAGTGGACCGCCTTTACCAATCTGCAATACGAAGCGAACGACAGCGTCACGTTCTTCGCGCAGATGTCGCACGCATCGCGTGAGAGCGACAACCACAACACCCTGTCGTACCAGCTCAATGCGAACAACCGCGAGGTGCTGGTCGTACCCGCGGCACACCCGCAGAACCCGTTCGGTTTTGACGTCGGTCCACGGCTCTGGCGGCCGTTTGCCCTGGGCGGCACCTTGCCAAGCTATGCCGATCCAAGAACCGGGGCGCGCAAGCAGCGTTTCCAGGATCGCATGTGGCGCTACAAGTTCGGCGCGGACTTCGACATTGGCGAAGAGTGGGTGGGCAACAGCTACTACTCGTTCCAGCGCTTCAAGCAGCGTGACGAGGACAAGATGGTCAACCTGCCGAACCTGCAGGCCGGTTTGTTGGGCCTCGGTGGATCGGGGTGTGATCCTGCGACCGGCACGCCCGGAGTGGGCCCCTGTTCCTGGTACAACCCGTTCGGCTCAAAAGACCCGCGCTCGCAGTTCTACCAGGCGGGTGTGACCGACAACAGCCAGGAGCTGGTTGATTTCATCGCTCCCGAGGTCAACTTCATCGACCTCGAACGCAATCTGCAGATCTTCGAGCTGAACTTCACCGGTCCGGTGTTTGAACTGCCGGCCGGCACGGTCTACATGGCCACCGGGTATCAGTATCGAAACACGGATGAGGATGACCTGCAGAACCCGTTGTCGGCAAGTGGCGATGACTACAACACCAGCGCCATCGACTCGCCGCCGGTCACCTTGAGCTACGGTTCTGCGGTGAACGCCGCTTACCTCGAATTCGAGGTGCCGATTCTCGAGACGCTGGACGCCCAGATCGCGGTGCGTCATGAGGACTTCGCCGATTTCAATATCAATACGACGGTGCCCAAGGTCGCCCTGCGTTGGGAAGCGCTCCCGACTCTTGCGATCCGTGGTTCCATCGGTGAGAGCTTCCTCGCGCCGACCCCGGCGGACGCAAGGCCGTTTGACCCCAACGAAAACTGCGGCGAGATCTTCTTTGGTGGTGATCCGCTGACCGGTGGTTCGCTGCAGGGCGGGGCAGGATGCTCGTCCGGCAACCCGAACCTGGATCCGGAAACCTCCGACATCTGGAACATCGGCTTTACCTGGGAACCGAACGATGCGCTGAGCATCAGTCTCGACTATCAGTCCATCGAGTACACGGATCGAATCCGAACCTTCAGCAACGTGGACGTGGTCAACATCGAATTCGAGCAGATGCTCGCCGCCATTGGTTCGACTGCGGCGGCCTACGACTCGACGCCCGGTTCGGCGACCCGTAACGCCGCAGACGCCTGGGTGGCTTCGGTTGGCAATCCGAACGTGACTCGCGACCCGGTCAACCAGCAGGTCATCCGTATCGTCCGGCAGGCTGGCAACGTCAGCGACGTCTTCGTCGATCTCTTCGACGGTCGAATCAATTACAACTTCGAATCCCCCGTCGGTACTTTCGACGCAACCGCGTCGGCCACGTACTACACCAACTACGAGTACCAGGGATTCGGCGGAGAATTGACGGACGCACTGGGTCAGCAGAACTGGAACACCGGCATTGTGCCGCCGATTCCGGAGATGAAGGCGCAGTTCCGTTTGAACTGGTTGCTGAACAATCATAGCGCCGGGCTGATCTACAACTGGTCGGACGAAGTGGTGTTCGATGCGCCGGTCAGGAACCTGCTTTCCGGACTGGAGCCGCCGGCCGACGGAAAGATTGAGGGTCAGGGCTATCTCAATATGAACTATCAGTACATGTTCGACGATCTGTTCGGCAGCCAGGTGGCTTTGCGAGCAGGCGTGAATAACGTGCTGGACCAGCAGCCACAGCTTCTGCCGATTCTCGGCGGATTCGAAAGCCGTGTTCACATCCCCTGGGGACGGCAATACTTCGTATCCTTCGATATCGAGCTGCCCCAATAAGGCGCAGCGGACGTGTCTTAGCAGCTCGACGGCATGAGGACGAAAGGTCGGGCACCCCAGCGGTGTCCGGCCTTTCTTTTTTTGGAGTGCGGTTTCGCGCTAGTAGCGGTAGGACAGGCCGAGATTGAAAGAGACGTCGATCGCGCGGTCGTTAAGCCCGAGCCCAAGGTAGCTGTCCCACTGCAGGTTATTCTCTGGCAGCCAGGTGACGCCGCCGTTCAGGTAGTGCTCCGGGCCACCATCGCCGAACACGCCGTAGTATTCGACGAAGCTGCCGAAGCGGTCATTGATCGGAAGGTTGATGCCGACGGCATTGTTGATCACCGCCGTGCTGTCGAGGTTGTTGACGATCACGGTGCCGAACCAGTCGAGCCCGGCGCTGTAGGACCAGAACCCACCGATGCCGACCGCGGCACCCACACAACCGATGACCGCAAGCGCACGC
>CAZFVT010000250.1:0-5392 GCA_964522355.1 uncultured Woeseiaceae bacterium
CGGAAGCCCCGGTACTGCCCCGGCGCCACGTGGATCCGGTCGCCCGGCCCGGCGGCGTCGATCGCCGCCTGCACATCGGGGTACGTTCCGCCGGGGGCGACGAAGAGGTCGCCTGCGGCGGCGACGGGCGCTAAACGGAGGCAATGAGTACGGTGTCAGATTCTACGGTGATCCGGGTCAGCGGCGCGCCCAAACCCGTCGGCGCCTATCCCCACGCCCGGCGTGCCGGCGACTGGCTCATTCTGTCCGGCATCGGGCCACGCCCCGCAGACGGCGGCGGCGTGCCTGGCCTCGTTCTCAATGACGATGGCAGCATTCAATCCTACGATATCGAGGCGCAGTGCCACGCCGTTTTCGCCAACGTGAGAACGGTACTGGAAAGCGCGGGCGCGACGTTGGAAGACCTGATCGACGTTACCGTTTACCTGACCAATATTCCCGAGGACTTCACGACCTACAATCGGGTCTACGCCGAGTACTTCGATGCGGACACCGGTCCCTGTCGAACCACGGTTGAGGTCACGCGATTACCCACGCCGATAGCCATCGAACTCAAGTGCATCGCGCTCGCGCCGACGAACACGGAGGAACCGGGTTGATGAAGTCTCTCACCGCATTCAACTTCCAGCGATGGATCGACGACAACCGGGACAAGCTGAAACCCCCGGTCTGCAACCAGCAGGTGTTCGAGGAAAACGACTTTATCGTCATGGTCGTCGGTGGCCCGAACTCCCGAACGGACTATCACTACGATGAAGGCCCGGAGTTCTTCTACCAGCTGGAAGGCGACATGCTGCTGAAGACCATCCAGGACGGTGAGCGCGTCGACATCACGATTGGCGAAGGCGAGGTTCTGCTGCTGCCGCCGCGCGTCCCGCACTCCCCGCAGCGCTTCGCTGACACCGTGGGCCTCGTCATCGAGCGCAAGCGGCTGCCCGATGAACTTGATGGTTTCATGTGGTTCTGCGAGAGCTGCAACCACAAGCTTTACGAAGAGTATCTCTATATCGATGACATCGTCGGGCAGCTGCCGCCGATCTTCGATCGATTCTACGGTTCGGAGGAGAACCTCCGCTGCGACAACTGCGGGGCGGTAATGCCCGGGCGGGACTGATCGCAAACGCCCATGCTGAAGATCGACATTCACACGCATATTCTGCCGGAGAACTGGCCGGACCTGCGTGAGCGCTACGGCTATGGCGGCTTTGTACAGCTGGAACACTGCGGCCCCGGCTGCGCGAGAATGATGCAGGACGGCAAGCACTTTCGTGACGTCGAACCGAACTGCTGGGACGCGGCAACCCGGCTCGGCGATTGCGATCACGACCACGTCGACGTCCAGGTTCTGTCCACGGTGCCGGTCATGTTCAGCTACTGGGCCAAACCGCGGGACACCGCAGACCTGTCGATGCTTCTCAACGACCATATCGCCGGGGTCGTCGAAGAGTACCCGACGCGCTTCGTCGGCCTGGGCACCCTGCCGATGCAGGATTCGGACCTTGCCGTCCGCGAGCTAGAGCGCTGCATGCAATCGCTGGGGCTCGCCGGCGTTCAGATTGGCACCCACGTCAACGGCTGGAACCTCGACGATCCGCGGATTTTTCCCGTGCTGGAGGCAGCCGCCGATCTGGGCGCCGCCGTGTTCGTACATCCCTGGCAGATGCTGGGCAAGGAACGCATGGGGCTTTACTGGCTGCCCTGGCTGGTTGGTATGCCGGCGGAAACCGCGCTCAGCATCTGCTCCCTGATCTTCGGCGGCGTATTCGAAAAACTACCGACGCTGCGCGTCGCGTTCGCCCACGGCGGCGGCGCGTTTCCCGGCATCATCGGCCGGCTGGAGCATGGCTTCAAAGTGCGTCCGGACATCGTTGCAACGCGAAACGAGCGCAACCCACGTGACTACATTGGTCAGTTCTACGTCGACTCGCTGGTCCACGATGAGCCGATGATGCGGTACATGCTTGAGCTGTTCGGCCCGCAGTGTATCGCCATGGGTAGTGACTACCCGTTTCCGCTGGGCGAACATCATCCAGGCGAACTCATTGAGTCGCTTGGCCTCAAAGAAGACATCCGCGATCGACTGCTATCAGGCACGGCGCTGGAGTGGCTGAATCTCGACAGGAGCCGATTTACCCGATGAACGATCTCGACACCAGCCTGCAGGCTGCCGAAGCCCGTGACGCAAACGACCCGTTGGCCGAGCTGCGCGAGGCTTTCAGTATTCCGCCGAAAAAAGACGGCTTCGACTGTGTCTACCTGTGTGGCAATTCGCTCGGTCTGCATTCGCCGCTGGCACAGCAGTATGTCGAGGAAGAGATGGATGACTGGGCGATGCTAGGTGTCGAGGGGCACATGCACGGCCGGCGGCGCTGGCTCGCTTATCACAGCCACGCTCGCGACGGCCTGGCAGCGCTGACCGGCAGTCTGCCGGGCGAAGTGGTTGCGATGAACACGCTAACCGTCAATCTGCACCTGATGATGACCACCTTCTACCGGCCCGAGGGGAAGCGCAGCAAGATCGTCATCGAATCGACGGCGTTCCCGTCCGATCGCTTCGCCTGCGTGTCTCAGCTTCAGCTTCACGGCAAAGACCCGGCTACCCACCTCCTTGAATGGTCGCCGCGGGAGGAAGACGGTCCGTTGATTCTCGAGGACCTGGAGCAACTGCTGGACAGCCAGGGCGAGGAAATTGCCCTGCTGCTGTTGCCCGGTATCCAGTACTACAACGGCCAGCTGCTGCCCATGGCGGAACTCTGTGAACTGGCGCGCCGACATGGCTGCCGCATCGGACTGGACCTGGCGCACGCCATTGGCAACGTTGAGCTCCGGCTTCACGACTGGGCGCCCGACTTCGCAGCCTGGTGCAGCTACAAGTACCTGAACGCCGGCCCGGGTGCCATCGGCGGCGCTTTCGTCCACGAACAGCATCTCGACACGAGCGACAGCAAGCAGCTCCTGGGCTGGTGGGGCAACGCCGAGCAGACCCGATTCAAGATGGGTACCGACTTCGAGCCTGCCGATGGTGCGGATAGATGGCAGCTCAGCAACACCCCGGTGTTCTCGATGGCGCCCCTGCTCGCCTCGCTGGATATGTTCGAGCGCGCCCGCTTCGAAGCGCTGTGCGACAAGTCGCGGGAGCTGACCGGCTACCTCCAGGCGCTGCTCGAGAGCGAGCTTTCCGGCCGAATCGGCAGCATCACCCCCGAGACGGCGCGCGGCTGCCAGCTCTCGCTGGTCGTGCTGGAGGATTCGGTCGATGGCCGTGCCGTCTTTGAGGCCTTGAGTGCACAGAATGTAATTGCCGACTGGCGGGAACCCAACGTCATCCGCGCGGCACCCGTGCCGATCTACAACAGCTACACCGATGTGTGGCACTTCGTGCAGCGCCTGAAGGCGGCGTTCGGCGAGTGAGGCCGTGGAGCGCAGGTTAAACATCCTCGGTGCCGGGCTTTGCGGCAGCCTGCTCGCCATCATGATGGCGAGGCGCGGATATTCGGTCTGCGTGCGGGAGCTCCGCAGCGATCCACGACGCACTCAGGTTGCTGCCGGCCGGTCGATTAATCTTGCGCTTTCGGCGCGCGGCATTCGCGGCCTGAAACAGGCCGGCGTCTACGCCGGGGTTGAAGCGCTGTTACTGCCGATGCACGGCAGGATGATCCACGAGGCCAACGGAGAGACCAACCTCCTTCCCTACGGCCAGAAGGCGCATGAATTCATCAATTCCGTATCGAGGGCGGAACTCAACAGGCTCCTGATCGACATCGCTGAAGGCGAGTTCGGCGTGGAGTTTCTTTTTGAGCACGCGGTGTCGAGTTTCGACAAGGTGACGGGCGAACTTGAGATCGCCGACGGGAACCAGCCCTACCTGCTGGACGCCGGACCCGTCATCGCCGCGGACGGCGCCGGATCGAAGATTCGCAAGGCCTTCAACGGAGACCCGGCGATCGACCCCAGTGAGTCACTGCTGCCGCACAGCTACAAGGAGCTCACGATACCGCCGGGCGACGACGGCAGCTTCCAGCTGGACCCGACCGCCCTGCATATCTGGCCGCGCGGCGACTACATGCTGATAGCGCTACCCAATCCCGGTGGCGACTTCACACTGACGCTATTCATGCCGAACGAGGGTGAGGCCAGCTTCGCAGCCCTCGACACGCCGGATGCGATCGAGCGCTTTTTTGCTGCCAACCTCGACAGCGCGGCCCGACTGATTCCCGACCTTGCCGCTTCGTTCGAGCGCAACCCGACCGGGATTCTGGGCACCGTACGCTGCCAGCACTGGCACCAGGACCATCGATTCCTGCTGATTGGCGATGCCGCACACGCCATCGTCCCTTTCCACGGCCAGGGCATGAACCTCGCGTTCGAAGACTGTGTCGTGCTCGATGGCGTGCTCGAAGAACTCGGCCAGCCCGAGCGGGATGAAGACTGGGCCACGGTATTCGCCACTTTCGAGAGCCGGCAGATTGCCAATGCCCACGCTATCGCCGACATGGCGCTCGAAAACTACATTGAGATGCGCGACTCGGTGCTGGACCCGACCTTTGTCCTGCAGCGGGAGCTCTCCTTCGAACTCGAACGCCGCTGTCCGGATCGATTCATTCCACGCTATTCCATGGTCATGTTTCATGACGAGATTCCCTACGCAGAGGCCCAGGAGCGTGGTCGGATCCAGGCCGACATCCTGACGTCACTGACGCGAGACGCGACGAGCCTGGCAGAGATCGATATGCGCCATGCAGAAACGGTGATTGCGGAACGATTGCCGCCGATTCAGTAGTGCGCTGAACTGTCAAGCGTTCGCCGGGGACGGGCCTGCGACGCGTTCGAAAACCTGGAAACTGAACGCAAAGTCATTCTCACCACGAGGGCGTGCATCGTCCTCGATCAACTGCCACTCATTCGGCAGAAGCTCGGGAAAATACGCATCCCCCTCAATGGTTGCGTCGACCCGCGTGAGGTGCACGCGCGCCGCCATCGGCAAGAACAGGGCGTAAACCTCGCCGCCGCCAATCACCATGATCTCATCGGCGGTCTCGGCCGCTCGAAGGGCAGCGGCCGGGCTGTGGACGACCTTGCAGCCATCGGCCGCGTAATCGCGTTGCGTGGTCAGGACAATGTTTGTCCGCCCGGGAAGTGGCCGGCCAATCGACTCGAAGGTCCGCCGCCCCATGACGATCGGATGCCCCATGGTGACCGCCTTGAAGTGCTTCAGGTCGTCGCTGATGCGCCACGGCAGTTCGCCGTTTCGGCCGATAACGTTGTTGGTCGAAGCGGCGACCACCAGGGAGATACGCATGGACGGCTCAGACGGCAACGGCTGCCTTGATGTGCGGATGAGACTCGTAGTTCAGAATCTCGAAGTCCTCGTAACGATAGTCGAACAGGGACT
>CAZFVT010000251.1:0-5372 GCA_964522355.1 uncultured Woeseiaceae bacterium
TACCTCGCGGCCGGTTTCGAACAGGGTTGCCGTGCCCATGATGATGAAGCACAGGGCAATGACCAGAGCGAGGCCGTAGCTGATGTGGAAGTCGAACACCGCTTCCTTCGCGCCGAACTTGCCGCCGGTTGCGACCCGCTTTTCCTTGACCCATTCGGCGACGAGCACGGCGGCATTGGTAGGAATCGGCATCCACCCGGCAATGGCGATCAGGAATACGCCAAGCGACCGGCTGGCGGTCAGCTCGGCCATTACCGGCCGGCCTTCGCTGCCGAGCAGCGGCAGTGCGAAGAGCATGGCAACCAGGGTCAGCAGGGAGAACGCCAGCACCAGCACCTTCACGATGCTTTCGGCCTTCGAATAATGACCGTTGGCGAGAACGATGGCGGTGCCGACCGTCAGGGCAACCGCAACCTGGGGTGCAGCGAACTCAAGCCCGAAGATGCTGATGACCAGCCCGGCCGTAAGCATCGCGACGGCCGATGTGGCGATGAACATGTCGACGAAAAAGCCGACGACCAGCCAGGCCAGCGCGAGCTTGCTGATGCGCCCATAACCTTCGACCAGGCTGATGCCGGTCGCGCCCGAATAGGTCACGGCGAAGCGGAACGCCGGGTACTTGAGCAGGACGATGAGCGCGACGAACCAGATCAGCGACAGACCGTAATTGGCACCTGCCTGGGTGGAAAAGACAAGATGAGAAACGCCGACGGACGCGGCCGCCAGCATCATGCCGGGGCCAAACTTGGACGGGATATTGGTCATGGACGAGCTACCTGATTGTGCAGCACTCGTGCCCGCGCGCACGCGACGTTGTAGACGCCCGTTCGCCATTCTTTGTGCGACGCGCCCATAGTTACTACCCCCATTATTATTGTGCCCGCATAGTAGCGAACCCGGCAGGTAAAGGACATGCCGTGCCTGAGGGCGGCAAATGCTGTTCCTTTCTGTGAGATTCACAGGATTCCAGCATCCGGGCATCGCTGGCTTTTTGCTGAGGTCGGACCGCAGAATGGCTGGTAGTCCGGAGAACTGAAGATTCCTCATGCGCTACCGCCTGTCGCTTACCGCCCTCCTCGCCGCCCTCGCCGTCAGTGCAACGGCGGCGGCTCAGGACAACCAGCCGAACATCCTCCTGATTGTTGCCGATGACCTTGGCTACTCGGACATCGGCGTCTATGGCAGTGAGATCCGTACGCCAAGCCTGGACGCGCTCGCTGAACGCGGGGTGCAGCTCACCAACTATCACAGCGGTCCCACCTGCGGTCCGACACGGGCTATGCTGATGTCAGGCATCGATCATC
Organism: uncultured Woeseiaceae bacterium; assembly: GCA_964522355.1. GTDB lineage: Bacteria > Pseudomonadota > Gammaproteobacteria > Steroidobacterales > Woeseiaceae > JBFGFX01. The sequence goes on from CAZFVT010000251.1 coordinate 1,305, forward strand.
ATCGCGCCGGCGTTGGCATTAACGCCGCCTCGTTGCTTCGTCTGCCTGAGCTGCGCGGGCTGCCCGGTTACGAGGGCTACCTGAACGATCGGGTTGTGACCTTCGCGAAGCTGCTGCAGGACGCCGGCTACGACACGTTCATGACCGGTAAATGGGATCTCGGGCGGCAACCGGACAAGCTGCCCAACGCCCGCGGCTTTGATCGATCCTTTGCCCTCGCGCCCGGCGGGGCAAGCCACTTCTCCGACAGCCTGGGGACATTCCGCCCGACACCGGAAGCCGACTACTATGAAGACGGCGAACGGGTCGCCGACTTGCCGGACGACTTCTATTCGACCAGCTTCTACACCGACACGATGATCGACTACATCGACAGTCGGCCTGACGCCAACGGGCCGTGGTTTGGCTACATGGCCTACACCGCGGTCCACTGGCCGCTGCAGGTTCCCGATGACTGGCTTGATCGCTACAAGGGGCGCTATAGCGCCGGCTGGTCAGAGCTGCGCAGGCAACGCCTCGAACGGCAGATCGAGCTGGGCATCGTGCCGCCGGGCACGTCCCTCTCACGGCCAACGAACGGCGTCGACGCCTGGGAGGATCTCAACCCCTCGCAGCGCCGTCTCGAGGAACGGCGGATGGAGCTATACGCGGCCATGGTAGAGCTGCTTGACGAGAACATCGGTCGGTTGGTTGCCGCCGCTACGGCGGACGATGGTCGCGAAACGGTCATTATTTTCGTCTCCGACAATGGCCCGGAAGGCAACGACATCGGCAGGATCAACGACAACGAATACTGGATCCCGCTAACCTTCGATAATCGCTATGCGAACCTCGGCAGGCGCGGCTCTTACCAGTGGACCGGTCCGGGCTGGGGCCTCGCATCGGCCACTCCATTCAGCATCTACAAGTCTTTCCTGACCGAGGGCGGTATACGGACGCCGGCCATCGTCGCCAGTACGCGCGATCGAATGCCGGCCGGAACCAGGGATGCAATGGTCACCGTGCGAGACGTCTCTGCGACCATCCTGGAGCTCGCCGGCGTCGAACATCCGGGCGCAAGTTATGAAGGCCGATCGATCCTGCCAATGACGGGCCGTTCGGCGGTGGATTACCTGTCCGGCAACGCGGACAGCGTCCATCCGGGAGAAGCGCTCGGCTGGGAGCTCTACGGCAACCGGGCAATGATCGTCGACAACTGGAAAGCAATCATGACCCTGCCACCCGAGGGCAATGGGGAATGGCAGCTGTTCGACATCGCCGTCGACCCCTCGGAGCAAAACGACCTCGCGGCGGCAAATCCCCAGCGACTGTCAGACATGATCACCCAGTGGCAGGGCTACGCCGAGGAGAACGGTGTTTACATCCTCGACTACGAGGCAGGTTACGGCCGCTTCGAAAAGCGAGAGGAGTAGAACCGGCGGGCTGGCGTTAGAGCGTTGCCGCCATCTTGTTGGCCATCTCCACCGAGCCCAGAACCCGCGAGATCTCGAGCGCGGTTTCCTTAAGCGGCAACAGGTGGCGAGTCTCCCGGTTCGGGTCGTCGGGACGGCTTGGAAAGATCACGGCAACCGCCGCTTCGATGCGCTCGTGGTGATTGAATACCGGCGCGGTCAGGGCCGAGAAACCGGCACCGTGGGGATCCTGCAGGAACTCGTGAAAGCGCTCGCGGATGCGCGCCATCGACTGGCGAAGCTGGGCCGGGTCAAAGTCCAGGTCCCGCTCCGGGTTGTGCTCGGTGCGGCGTGACAGGATGCGTTCGCGAACGTCTTCGGGAGAAAAGGCGAGAATCATGCGCGCCGTCGGCGATACGGGCACGGTGAAGCGCAGCCCGCGTTCGATTTTCGGCGCAAACGGCTTGCCGCTGTCGGCCGTGGAAACGATCAGTGAATCACCACCGGCCGGAATCGCCAGCAGGATCGTCTCGTTAATTCGGTTCTTCAGAACCACCATATAGCGATAGGCAATATTGGTGATTTCGTACTGATCCAGGGCGGCGTTAGCCAGCCGGAACAGGTTGGAACCCAGGCGGTAGCCGCTGTTGTCGGGCGTTTTCACGACCAGCTGGAGGTCCGCCAAGGTGCTGAGATGGCGCGAGACCCGGGCCTTGGTCATGCCGAGGTGGGCTGCGATGTCTGTTACGCGCTGCGGTCGACCGCTTGCGGCCAGATATTCGAGAAGTTGAACGGCAACGACGACACTGTGAACCGTCGAAGACTTTGTATTTATTGGTTTTCCGCCATCCGGCATCGCGACTGCACCATCATGGGTCATCTCAGTGAGCGCTGGAGTATATCGGAATGCGCAACAAATTAAAGGTCAGTCGACGCGTAACAGGTAGGCAATGAAGCCGCCGATCGCCATCGGAACGGCGAAAACCAGGAAATTCGCCGACATATCGAAGCCCGCAGCAATCAGGTAGCCGGCGACCGCGGGCCCTGCGACCGCGCCGGAACGCCCCAGACCGATCGCCCAGCCGATCCCGGTGCTGCGAATCGTCGTCGGATAGATCTTCGCCGCCGTCGCGTAAAGCCCGGTGAAGCCACCCTGCTGGAGTATCCCGATGAGCAAAATGAGTGACAGCAGCAGGCCCAGCTCGCGTGGCGCGTAGGCGAAGACCGCCATACCCACCGCCGAGGCAGCGGCGAGAACGAAGATGACGTTCGTCAGCCTGAATCGGGTGGACAGAAAACTGATTAGGTAGATACCGATCACGCCGCCCAGGTTGAAGAGGAAAAACGCCTGCCGCCCGATCGCTGGCTCATAGCCGGAGTCGTCCATGAGTTTCGGGATCCAGCTCATCAGGAAGTAGAGCGTGCTGAAGCACAGGAAAAACGCGCTCCAGAGAATCAGGGTTGTGCGACGGTGCTCCGGACCGAGGAGCCTCAGCATGTTGCCAATCACGCCGCGACTCGGTTCCCCTTCTGACAGCGCGGGCGCCGGCATTTCCGCGATCGTTGGCTCACCGATTCGAGTCAGTATTTTGTTGACCCTGTCGAGCGCGTTTGCCGGGCGCCGCTCGAAAAGGTACTTGATCGATTCGGGAATCAGGGCGTAGGCCACCAACGCCATCACCAGGGTCAGCCCGCCGCCGAACCAGAACATGCCGCGCCAGCCGTGCTCCGGCAGGATGAGCCCCGCCACGACCGAGGTCAGCATGGCACCCAGCGGATAGCCGGACGTCACCACGGCCACGGCTGCGGCGCGGTAGCGCTCCGGGGAATACTCGGCCGCCAGGGTCGCCTGGCAGGCCAGCATCGCCCCGGCGCCAAGCCCGCTGATGAAGCGCAGCACGATGAACTCGGCCAAGGTGCTCGCATTGGCAGTCAACAGGATGGACACGCCGACCAGCGCGACGCTCAGGATGATCAGGGTGCGCCGGCCGATCACATCCGAAACCGGCGCCAGCAGCATGGCGCCCATCATCATGCCCGCAAGCGCGAAACTGAATATCCAGCCGAGGCGTTCGGGCGTGAGTTCAAGCTCGGCGGCGACGTCACTGGCGACCACCGCCATGGCGGTAATGTCAAAACCGTCGAGCATGTTGAAGAACAGGCACAGTCCAACGATGAGCAGCTGCTGCGGGCCGAAGCGGCCCTGGTCGATCGTCCGGGCGACGAAAGAGTCGCCGGAGACCGGCGTCGCGTCAGTAGTCAAATTCAGGCTCCCATCGCCTTTGGAGTGCGGATGCGCGAATACATCCTAAGAGACGGCCGAAACGCGGTAAAGCAAGGTCAGTGGCGTCGGCCGACCTAACGCCGTTGGTCGGCGCGCGACCAGAACTCGTCGAGGTTGCCGTCGAGGTAAAGCGCACGGAAAAACGAAAACGGATCGCAGCCGATCTTGGTGATGACATTCGGACTGAAGTCACGATCATAGACGCGCTTGATGTAAGGCGGCCGCGTGTAGTTTTTCTCGTCGTGCAACCACATGTCGCCATGCAGATAGCCGCGGTCGTCCAGCCAGAAGTGTTCGATCGTGTAAGCGTCCTCGGATACCGGCTGGCCGCGCGTGCTCATAAACGACGGGCTCAGTTCACGAGTCGTAACCACGAGGGTGTCGCGCACCCAC
>CAZFVT010000252.1:0-5344 GCA_964522355.1 uncultured Woeseiaceae bacterium
GTGTTGGCCGAGCAGGTCGAATCCATGGAACGCGTCGCTCGTCAGTACGTCATTTTGCGCGATTCGGACAGCCTTGCGCTGCTGCAGCAGGATTTCGCCAGCATCAACGCAACCCTGGACGAAGCCCTGCCGATGGCTGAACAGGTTGACGCTGTTCCTTTGGTCCGGTCAATCCGCGTCGGCGCGCAGAATATTCTCGTCGCCGTGCGGCAGCCCGAGCTTGACGAGGCGGTCGCCGCTCAGGCGATCGGTGATTTTGTTTCCCTGCGTCGCCGCGTGGCGGAACTTGCGACAATGCTCAGCGAGCATGTCGAACAGCAGCTCGCCGATCTCCAGGAAAGCACGGCGAACGCCCAGGAGGTGGCCGCGTGGCAGGCAGTCTCCCTGGCGCCCGTTACGTTGGTCCTCGTGCTTGTATTCACCTTCCTGATCGGCCGACCGCTTGGCCAGATCGACAAAGCCATCAAGCAGCTCGGCGAAAGCGGTTTTTCGAAACCGATCGTTATCGATGGACCGAAGGATCTCGAGCGCCTTGGTCGACAGCTGGAGTGGTTACGGACTCGCCTCCTCGAGCTTGCACAGGAAAAGAACCGCTTCCTCCGACACATGTCGCACGAGCTAAAGACACCACTGGCGAACATTCGCGAGGGTACAGAGCTGCTGCTTGACGGTTCCGTAGGCGAACTGCAGGGAGATCAGCGCGAAGTTACGGACATCCTCAGAAACAACGGCCTGAAGCTTCAGCAGCTTATCGAGAACCTGCTGAGCTTCAGCGCTTGGCAGGCAAAGAGCGAAACCCTCAACCTCTCGGAGTTCCCGTTTCGGGCACTCGTCATCAGCGTAGTGAAAGCCCAGCAGCTCACACTGAAAGCGGTCGGCATCCGGATCGAGCTGCGCGTGGCAGATTTCGTCGTAAGCGCAGACCGCGACAAACTGCGCACAGTGCTCGACAACTTGCTGTCAAACGCCATCAAGTTCACGCCGAAAGGTGGCATCATCTCCATCGCTGCCAGTTCCGGTGCGGACGGATTTGTGCTGGATTTCGCGGACAGCGGCCCAGGAATTCCACAGTCTGAGCGACCGAGAATCTTCGAAGCGTTCTTCCAGGGTAAGCAGAAGCAGGGAGGCCAGCTGGCGGGTACTGGCATCGGTCTGTCAGTTGTTCTGGAGTGCATTCAGGCGCACGATGGCGTCGTAGAACTCGTGGACGAGTCTCCGTTTTCAGGGGCACACTTCCGAATCAGGATTCCGCAGCAGCGAGCAATCGGAGCCGAACAGAGGATGGCGGCCAATGGCTAAGGATCGAAGCATGGCGCAACTTGCCAGCGCGGCAACGATCGCGGCACTCCTCCTGTCTGGCTGTGCGCAGATGCAGTCATGGCTGACGGGACGCCAGGTCGCCGAACCCCGTGAAGACCTGCAGCTCGACGGAGCAACCTCAACAGATGCTTACCTGCAAGAACTGCAGGAGCTGACCAATGGCGATCCCTTTTCCCAGGTAGAAATCCATGCGGATGCAGAAGCGGCGGCAATGCTGACACCAAACCCGTCTACCCGACTTCGCTATGCGCTCGTACTGGCAACACCCGGTCATGCGGCCGCCGATCCCGAAAAGGCCGCCAGCATGCTGCGTGAGCTGCTTGCGCAAACAGAGATGATGACGCAGTCCGAGGTTGCGCTTGCATCCGTCTATCTTAAGAACACCGACGAACGACTCGTCCTGGCCGCCGAGATGCGTCGGCTTCAATCGGCCAACTCTGCGGCGCAGTCAGCCGAGCAGCGGGCCGTTTCCCAGCGGATTCAGCGAATAGAGGCCGAGAATGCGAGGCTGCGCGATGAGCTTGCCAGCACGGAAGAAAAGCTGGAGGCTCTGACTTCTATCGAACGCTCCATTCGCGCTCAGGACGAAGACGGCAACCAGTAGATTCAGCCCTCGGCGTAACCGGGTAAGGGCATAATCGCCTATCAATAAATGAATCAATCTCCTGCGCCGATAGATCATAATTAACGCGCAACAGGGACCAGGAAGACGATCGCCATGGCAAAGAAGAATCCGGTTTCCAAAGGCAAGATTCTGTTGGTCGACGATGACCCGGGGCTGCTGCGCCTGCTGTCAATTCGGCTGCGCGCCGCATCCTATGAAGTCGAGGCCGTAGACAGCGCCGAAAATGCCCTTGCCACACTGGCGCACAACCGACCCGACCTCGTCATCACCGACCTGCGCATGGACAAGATGGACGGTATTGGTCTACTGCGCGAACTGCAATCGCGTATGCCCGGACTTCGCGTGCTGATCATTACCGCCCACGGGACGATACCGGATGCGGTAACGGCGACGCAGAGCGGCGCTTTCGGCTTTTTGACCAAGCCCGTGGACAAGGAAGAACTGATTGCGACGGTTGAGCGCGCCATGGAGGTCTCGGGCGCCCCAGCGGTTGACGAGGACTGGGCCGCCGAGATCATTACGCGGAACCAGTCACTTCGCGACATCCTTGCCCAGGCGAAGATGGTGGCGGCAACGGACACCCGCGTACTGCTGAACGGTGAAAGCGGCACCGGCAAGGAACTGCTCGCCCGCGCAATCCACAAGGCAAGCCCCCGGCATGACAAACCGTTTGTCGCAATCAACTGCTCGGCGATGACCGAAGAGCTGCTCGAGTCTGAGCTCTTTGGGCACGAGAAAGGCGCCTTTACCGGGGCTACCCGCGACCACAAGGGTCTGTTCCAGGCCGCTGAGGGCGGAACCCTGATGCTCGATGAGATCGGCGACATGCCCATGCGCCTGCAGGTGAAGCTGCTTCGCGTCCTGCAGGAAAACCAGGTACGGCCGGTCGGCAGCACAGCCGCCATCGACGTAAACGTCAGGGTCATTTCGGCAACTCACCGCGACCTTCAGTCAATGATGGCCGCCGGCGACTTCCGTGAGGACCTGTTCTACCGGCTTAACGTCGTCAACATTGTCTTGCCGACGCTGAACGATCGCCGCGAGGACATTCCACTCTTGGTCTCGCATTTCCTTCAGCAGATTGCGAAGGAGTCTGAGCAGGAACGAAAGGTATACGCACCGGAGGCCGTTGAGCTGCTGGTTGCCGCCGAGTGGCCCGGCAATGTGAGGCAGCTGTACAACATCGTTCGCCAGAACGTGGCCTTGTCGCGTTCGCCTGTGATCAGCGGAGAACTGGTTCAGTCGTCCCTCGGCGAACACGGCGGCAAGCTGCCTTCGTTCTCCGAAGCTCGTGACGAGTTCACGCGCAACTACCTGTCGCAGATTCTGCAGATAACCTCTGGCAACGTTAGCCAGGCGGCCAGGCTTGCGAAACGGAACAGGACTGATTTCTACAAATTACTGTCGCGGCACGATTTGAATCCGGACAGCTTCAAGACCAGGTAGGGTGCTTTCTCTAGGCTTCAATCAGCTCTGCGACGTAGTCTGCGATAGCCAGGGAGGCTGTCAAACCAGGCGATTCGATTCCGAAAAGGTTCACGAGACCAGCAATACCATGATCTCCGGGGCCGTCTATCCTGAAGTCAGCCGGCGCCTCACCGGTCCCTGACAGTTTCGGCCGAATTCCCGTGTAAGACGGGTTCAGGCGATGCTTTTCGACGTCAGGAAAATACCGGCGTATCGCTTCGACAAATGCTGGCTTGCGGCCTTTGGGAAACTCGTAGTCAATCTCATCAATCCATTCCGCATCCGGGCCGAACCTGGCGCAGCCTGCCAGGTCGTTGGTCGCATGCACTCCGAGCCCGCCATCGATGGGCACCGGGTAAACCAGGTGACGAAACGGCGAGCGACCTGAATAGGAAAAGTAGTGTCCTCGGGCCAGGAAATAGCGATCGGGCGCAAGGCCTTCGATGCCGAACCGATTTGCAAGCTCGGGCGCCCAAAGACCGGCCGCATTGACGAAACGAGCGGCCGAAATCGGTTCATCGACGCCTTCAACGCGAATCTCGAACGCGTTTCCGGTTGCTGCGATCTGCGGAATGCGTGAGCGCGTCACTACGACCCCGTCGGCTTCCTCGATATCAGCCTGCAAAGACAACAAGTATTCGTGTGAATCAACGATGCCGGTTGATGGTGAGAAAAGTGCTGTAACGGCGCGGACCGCAGGTTCTCTTCTCGCGACTTCGGCCGCTGAGACGAACGAGAGATCGTCGACACCATTACTCAAGGCGGAGTGGTTGATCGATGCGAGCACCTCTTCTTCTTCGGGTCGCGTGGCGACGATAAGCTTGCCAATATTCTGGTGGTTGATTCCTTTGCTCTTGCAATAGTCGTATAGCGCCCATTTGCCGGCCACACAGAATCTGGCCTTGAGCGAATCCGTTTTGTAGTAGATGCCTGCGTGGATGACTTCCGAGTTTCGGCTACTGGTGTGCTCGCCAATACCGGCCTCTGCTTCGAGCACCGCGACGCTCTGCCCGGACCGCGCAAGCCGGCGGCCAATAGCCAACCCGACAACGCCCGCTCCGGCGATAACGCAATCGAATGAGGTACTCACTCGTTGACGATGGACCGCTTCGAATAAGCCTCAGCGGAAAGGCCGTATTTATTCAAGAGATCATAAAGCGTTGGGCGCGTCACACCCAGGACCTCCGCCGTCTTAGACACGTTGCCGAAATTACGCATCAGAGCGGTGCGTATCGCGCGGGATTCAGCGGCAGCTCTTACCTCGCGGAGATTCAAAGAGTCCGGCTCCTTGTCGCTGGCATCGAGACCAAGATCTTCGGCGGTGATCAGCTTGCCGTCAGCCATAATGACTGCACCCTTGATCTTGTTCTCCAGCTCACGAACGTTGCCTGGCCAGCGATAAGACTCGATCGCATCGCAGGCATCCTTGGAGAAACCGTTGATTGCCCGCTTCTGCTGCTCGGCCAAGCGGGCAAGAAGAGTTCGAGCAAGAATCAATCGTCCTTCTTCGCGGTCGCGCAGCGGGGGTATATCGATCGTAATCTCACTGACCCGATAGTAGAGATCCTCACGAAACAGTTGCTGCTCTATCATGGAAACGGGATTCTGATTCGTGGCGCATACCACCCGTACGTCTACCGGGATTTCTTCACGACCACCAACCCGCTCGACGACGCGTTCCTGCAGGAATCGAAGCAATTTCGCCTGCAGACCAATAGGCATGTCGCCAATTTCATCAAGAAACAGGGTGCCGCCATCTGCAACCTCAACCTTTCCCGGAGTCGTCTTGGTCGCCCCTGTAAAAGCGCCCTTTTCGTAACCGAACAACTCTGACTCGAGTAGATTCTCAGGGATTGCAGCGCAGTTGATGGCAACGAAACGATTTTCCGCCCTTGGGCTCAGTCGATGCAGTGCGCGGGATAGAAGCTCTTT